>JAICVH010000136.1 GCA_025935435.1 Burkholderiales bacterium | reverse complement strand
GATGTCGCACGCAAGGCGCTCGATGCTGGCGAGGCGCGCGCGATCGCGGAAACGCGCGCACGCGACGATTGGCGCATCGATCTCGCGCCGTATCGGCTGCTCGAGCAGTCGCAGCAGACGCAGACGTCCGGCCGGGTCGACCACAGCTTCACGTACGAGCGCCCCGAGCCGCTCGGCGATGCGCGCGTTCGGTTGCTGCTCGCCGTCTCCGGCGACGAACTGACCGGCGTCGCGCCGTTCGTGCACGTACCGGAAGCGTTCGGTCGCCGCTACCAGGAACTGCGCAGCGCGAACAACCTGATCGCTGCGCTGGCGAGCATTTCGGCGGGCGTGCTGTACGGCATTGGCGGCTGCATCCTCGCCGTGCTGTGGCTTGCGCGCCGGCACTGGCTGCTGTGGCGCCCGCCGGTTGTCGCAGGATTGATCGTCGGCACCCTGCTCGCTCTCGCATCGCTGGCGTCGTCGGGCACGGCCTGGTTCGGCGCGGATACGACCGAAACGGCGACGACGTTCTGGGCCAAGCAAGGGGGCATGGCCGTGCTGATCGCCATCGCCGGCGGTCTCGCGTACGCACTGGTGTTCATGGCCGCTGAAAGTCTGACGCGGCGCGCGTTTCCGCATCATCCGCAGCTGTGGCGGTTGTGGTCGCGTGAAGGCGCCGCATCGCCGCAAGTGCTGGGGCGCACGCTCGGCGGTTACCTGTTCGTGCCGCTCGAGCTTGCGCTCGTGGCGGCGTTCTACTACGCGACGAATCGGTGGTTGGGCTGGTGGCAACCGTCGGAAGTGCTGACCGATCCGAACATCCTCGGCTCCGCCGTACCGGCGCTGTCGCCGATCGCAATATCGCTGCAGGCGGGCTTCATGGAAGAGTGCGTCTTCCGCGCGATCCCGCTGTCGCTCGGCGCGTTGATCGGCGCGCGTTTCGGCCGGCGCACGCTCGGCATCGTGATCGCGGTGGTGCTGCAGGCGCTCGTGTTCGGCGGGGCGCACGCAAATTACCCCGGCTTTCCCGCGTACTCGCGACCGGTCGAGCTGCTGTTGCCGTCGATCGTCTGGGCGCTCATCTACCTGCGCTTCGGCCTGCTGCCGACGATCCTGCTGCACGCGACGTTCGACCTCTCGCTGTTTTCCATTCCGGTGTTCCTCGTCGACGCGCCGGGCGCGCGTGTGCAGCAGGCGCTCGTCATCGCCGCCGCGCTGGTGCCGCTTGCGATCGTCGTCGCGCGGCGTTGGCAGTCGGGTGCATGGCGCGAGTTTCCGGACCGCATGTGGAACGCTGCGTGGCGCGCCGATGCGCCAGGCAACGACCGCCCGACGGCCCACGCGCTTGCCGCCGGCCGGTTGTCATCGGCGTTCCAGCGCGCGTTGCCGTTGCTCGGGATCGCGGGCGTGGTCGCGTGGGCGCTGCTTGCGCCGTTCCACGCCGACGTTCCGCCGTTGCATCTCGATCGCGCCGAGGCCATCGCCGCAGCGGATGCCGCGCTGGCTGCGCAGGGCATCCAGCTCGGCCCGCAATGGCGGCGCTTTGCCGCGGTGAAGCTCGCAAGCGAAGAGGCTGCGCAATGGACGTGGCACAAGTTCGTCTGGCGAGAAGCGGGCGCCGAAGCGTATCGACGGCTGCTCGGGACGATCCTCGCGCCGCCGGTATGGGAAGTGCGCTATGCGATGTTCGACGGCGATGTCG
This sequence comes from Burkholderiales bacterium, assembly GCA_025935435.1. Lineage (GTDB taxonomy): Bacteria > Pseudomonadota > Gammaproteobacteria > Burkholderiales > Casimicrobiaceae > VBCG01. The sequence continues at coordinate 5,007 of JAICVH010000136.1, read as the reverse complement.
TCGAGCGCGCCGAGGAGTGGCGTGTCACGATCACCGACGATCGCAACGTGCGCGCGCTCGTGCACACGCTGCCGGAGCAGCGCGCAGGTGCACGCCTTTCGCGCGAGGCAGCGCAGGCGCTGGCAGAGCGCGCGCTGAGGGCGCGTTTCGGCGTCGACGCGACCGCGCTCGAGCGCATCGCGGCCGACGAGCAACAGCGTCCGGCGCGCACCGACTGGTCGTTCGTGTTCGGCGACCGCCGTGCGGTCGTCGGTGCCGGCGGCGAAGCGCGCTATGCGGTCACGATCGCGGGCGACGAGGTCGCCGGCGCCGGGCGTTTCGTCCACGTGCCGGAGACGTGGACGCGCAGCGAGCGCGAACGCGACAACCGCCTGCAGGTGATCGGACTCGCAGCGGTCGTCGTCTTCTTCGCGGCGGGTCTCGCGGCGCTGGTCGTCGGCATCGTCGGCTGGATACGGCATCGCGTCGACACGCGGTTGTTGCGGATCGTGTTCATCGCGACGTTCGCGATCGCCGCGCTGTCGGCGTTGAACGGGTGGCCTGCGGTTGCGATGCGTCTGTCGACGACCGAGCCGCTGGCGACGCAACTGACGACCAAGGTCCTGGGCGGCCTGGCGGCCGCGCTCCTCGGCGCACTGCTCGCCGGATTGTGCGCCGGGGTGGGTGCGTTCGGTGCGCGGATGGCGCCGCCGCTTGCACGCATCGGTCGCTGGCCTGCAACGGTTGCCGCGATCGCCGCCGGGGCGTTCGTCGTCGGCGTTCAGGTGGCGCTCAGTGCGCTCGCGACGCCGGACCAGCCGCGCTGGCCGCCGTCGGCATGGGAATCGCTGGCGCTACCGTTCGCGGGCGGCCTGCTGTCCGGGTTCGCGTTTCTCGCGTTCGCGAGCCTCGAGCTCTTCGTCGTGTACGTCGTTTCGCGGCTGACGCGCGGATTTTCGCAGCGGCTCTGGCTTGCGGTCATCGTCGTCGTCGCGCTCGAATGCGCGGCGGCGCTCGTGCAGGGACGCAGCAACCTGGCCGGCGCGCTCGTCTCCGGCATCATCGCCGGTGTCGCAGCGGCGTCGGTGCTGCTGTTGCTGCTTCGCTACGACGCGCGCCTCGTGCCCGCGTACGCCGCGACCGTCGTGCTGATGACCGGTGTCATCAAGGCTGCGCAGGCGAGTGCGTGGCTGCCGTTCAGCGCCGACGCCGCCGCGACGATCGCGATGGCCGTCTGGCTCACGCACTACCTTCGGCGCGACGCACCGCCGGCTGCTGCCTGAAAAGTAGGGTCAGACTCGACTTTTCCGGACGCATCAGGCGAGGTGCGCCGCGTTTGCGACAAGAAGTCGAGTCTGACCCTACTTTTCGATGTCGACGCCTGACCGCCTGCTCGCTCGCATCCGCGCGAAGCCGCGCGTCACGTATCCGCCCGAACTGCCGGTATCGCAGCGCGCGGCCGACATCGCGCGCGCGATTCGCGAGCACGCGGTCGTCATCGTGTCGGGCGAAACCGGTTCCGGCAAGACGACGCAGCTGCCGAAAATCTGTCTCGAAGCGGGTCGCGGTGAACGCGGCCTGATCGGACATACGCAGCCGCGCCGCATCGCGGCGCGCGCCGTCGCAGCGCGGATCGCGCAGGAACTCGGCACGCCGCTCGGGACCGACGTCGGTTACAAGGTTCGCTTCACCGATCGCACGCGTCCGGATGCCTACGTGAAGGTGATGACCGACGGCATCCTGCTTGCAGAAACGCAGCGCGACCGCGAGCTTGCGCGTTACGACACGATCATCGTCGACGAGGCGCACGAGCGCAGTCTGAACATCGACTTCCTGCTCGGCTACCTGAAGCGCCTCGTGGCACGGCGCCCCGCGCTGCGCGTCGTCATCACGTCGGCGACGATCGACGCCGAACGCTTTGCCGCGCATTTCGCGACGGCGCGCGGACCGGCGCCCGTAATCACCGTTTCCGGGCGCCTGTACCCGGTCGAGGTGCGCTATCGACCGCTGGTCTCGGGGGACGCCGAAGCGGACGACGAGGAAGAACTCGAGGAAGCGATCGCCGGCGCCGCGGAAACGCTGTGGCGCGAAGGCCCCGGCGACATCCTGGTGTTCCTGCCGGGTGAACGTGAAATCCGCGAAACGGCGGACGTGCTGCAGCGTGCGCTCGCACGCCGGCCTTACGCCGCGAGCATCGAGATCCTGCCGCTCTTCGCACGCTTGAGCGTCGACGCGCAACAGCGGGTGTTCACGCCGTCGCAGGGTCGGCGGATCGTGCTCGCCACCAACGTGGCGGAGACGTCGCTGACCGTTCCGGGCATTCGTTATGTCATCGACAGCGGACTCGCCCGCATCAAGCGCTATTCGGTACGCAACAAGACGACGCTGCTGCAGATCGAAAAGATCGCGCAGGCATCCGCGAACCAGCGCGCGGGCCGGTGCGGGCGCGTGCAAAACGGCATTTGCGTGCGCCTGTACGGCGAGGACGATTTCGCGGCGCGGCCGCCTTATCCGGACCCGGAAATCCTGCGCAGCTCGCTCGCGTCCGTCATCCTCCAGATGGCCGCGCTCGGTCTCGGCGAGGTCGACGCGTTCCCGTTCGTCGACCCGCCGCTGCCGCGAGCGATCGCCGACGGCTATCAACTGCTGCAGGAACTCGAGGCGGTCGATGCCGATCGTGCGCTGACGCCGCGCGGCCGCGCGCTCGCCCGGCTGCCGCTCGATCCCCGCATCGGTCGCATCGTGCTCGCCGGACGTGACAGTGGTTGCCTCGCCGAAACGCTCGTCATCGCGAGCGCGCTATCGGTTCCCGATCCACGCGAGCGACCGCTCGAACGCGCGCAGGCTGCCGACCAGGCGCACCTGCAGTTTCGCGACGAACGTTCCGATTTCCTGTCGTTGATCGCGCTGTGGGAGTTCTTTGCGAGCCCTGCGCAAATGGCGCTGTCGCATCGCCGCCGCGTCGACGCGTGCCGCGCGCACTTCGTGTCCTTCCTGCGGATGGTCGAGTGGCGCGACGTGCATGCACAACTCGTCGCCGTGCTGAACGAGGCCGGATGGAACGTCGATCCGCGGCTGCCCGCGGAGATCGACGCAGCGCGCTACGCGACGATCCACCGTGCGCTGCTTGCGGGGCTGCTCGGCAATATCGGCACGCGGTCGGAGCCGGCGGCGACGCTTGGCGGCCAGTACGATGGGGCGCGCGGCATCCGGTTCTTCCTGCACCCCGGATCCGGTCTCGCAAGGAAGACACCGAAATGGGTGCTGGCCGCCGAGCTGACGCAAACGACGCGGCTGTTCGCACGCTGCGCGGCGCGCATCGAGCCGGAGTGGATCGAAGCCGTAGCAGGCGATCGCGTCGCTCGCGAGTACTTCGATGCGCACTGGGATCGGACACGCGGTGAAGTGGTGGCAAGCGAGCGCGTGCAACTTTACGGATTGACGCTCGTCGCACGCCGGCCGGTCGTCTATGGGCCGATTGCGCCGGAAGCGGCGCGTGACGTCTTCATCCGCGAGGCGCTCGTTGCCGACGAGCTCGGCGTCGAAGCGCCGTTCGCCGTACACAATCGCGCGTTGATTGCCGACGTCACTGCGCTCGAACAGAAAGCGCGTCGTGAAGACGTTCTCGTGGACGACGACGTGATCGCCGCCTTCTACGCGGAGCGGATCCCTGCCGACGTTCATTCGCGTGCGACGTTCGAGCGCTGGCGCCGGTCGAGCGAGCGGCGCGCGCCACGACAACTTTTCCTGACGCGAGAGACGTTGATGCGCCACGCAGCGCTCGCGGTGACCGAGGCGCTGTTTCCGGAAACGATGCACATTGCCGGCGGCGACTTTCCGCTGGTGTATCGGTTCGCACCGGGGCATCCGCTCGATGGCCTGACGTTGACCGTGCCGCTCGCCAGGCTCAACCAAGTGGATGGAGCCACGCTGTCGTGGCTCGTGCCGGGACTGATCCGCGACAAGGTCACGTTGACATTGAAGGCGCTGCCGAAGGCGTTTCGCAACCGGCTGATACCCCTTCCCGACACGGTCACCGCGTTCCTGGAACAACCGCGCAAACCGGGACAGACGGTGTCCGATGCGTTGCGCGATTTCGTCGCGATGCGCCTCGGTGACGCGCCCGCCGCGTCCGCGTTCGACGTACCGGACCTTCCGCCGCATTTGCGCATCAATGTGCGGGTCGTCGATGCCGCCGGCGAAGAGCTCGCGATGGATCGCGATCTGACCGCGCTGCAGCAGCGACTGCGCGAAGCGGCGCAGTTGTCGTTCGCCGAGCAGGATCCCGCGTTCGAACGCAAGGACATCCGCGACTGGAATTTCGGCGCATTGCCCGAGACGCTGACGACGCGACGCGGAGCGGAGCGGTTGACCGGCTATCCGGCGTTGGTGGACGACGGCGATGCCGTCTCGCTCCGGCTCCTCGATACGCGTGCTGCCGCGGAGGCTGCGACGCGCGAGGGCGTCAAGCGTCTGATCGCGCTTCAACTTGGCGCTGCACGAGCCCCCACGGCAGCGAACGCGGCTTCGTGGAACGCCGTGCATCTCGCGCTGCGTGGCGCGATCCCGCTCGAGCGCCTGCAGCCGGACGTGCATGACGCGGTGATCGACCGTGCTTACATCGGAGACGATCCGCTGCCGCGCGATCGCGACGCGTTCACGGCGCAAGTGAAGCGCGCTCGCGCAAGGTTGCCGGCGGTTGCAGAAAGCGCGATGCGGATGCTCGGCGCAATCGCCACCGAATACCAGGCGCTGTCGCGCACGCTCGCCGGCATGCCGGCCACGCAACGGATGCTCGCCGCCGAAATCCGCCAGCAGCGCGACGCGCTCGTGCATCCGGGGTTCTTCACCGAGACGCCCTGGGAGATGCTGCACCACATTCCGCGCTACCTGCAGGCGCTGGGCCGGCGCATCGAGCGCCAGTCGCGCAATCCAGACCGCGATTCACGGCACGCCGTGCAGGTGGCGCAGTGGTGGGCGCGGTATGCCGACCGCGTTGCTGCCGAACGGCGCGCGGGCGTCGTGTCG
>JAICVH010000618.1 GCA_025935435.1 Burkholderiales bacterium | reverse complement strand
CCGCGCAAGTTCCGCGGCGGTTGGCGGTGCGGCAAGCGCCGACAGCGACGCCACCAACGGCGCAACAGCGCAGCCTGCGACGATGCGCAGGCGCAAACGCCAACCCGCGTTCACGCGATCAGGCCGGACGTCGGTGAACTCGGATCGGCCGCGTAAAGTTTGCGCGGCATCCGCCCCGCCAGGAATGCTTCGCGGCCGGCGTCGACCGCAAGACGCATCGCGCGCGCCATGCGCACCGGATCGCGCGCCTGCGCGATTGCCGTATTCATCAATACGCCGGCGCAGCCGAGTTCCATCGCAACGGCGGCATCCGACGCCGTACCAACGCCTGCATCGACCAGCACCGGAACCTGCGCCGCTTCGAGGATCAGCCGCAGATTCCACGGATTGAGGATGCCCATGCCCGACCCGATCAGCGAGGCGAGCGGCATGATCGCGACGCACCCGAGCGCCTCGAGCTCGCGCGCGACGATCGGATCGTCGGACGTATAGACCATCACCTGGAAACCATCGGCGACGAGACGCTCCGCAGCCCTGATCGTTTCGCGAACATCCGGAAACAGCGACCGTGCGTCGCCGAGCACTTCGAGCTTGCACAGCGGATGGCCGTCGAGCAGTTCGCGACCGAGCTTCAGCGTGCGCACCGCGTCGTCGGCCGTATAGCAGCCGGCGCTGTTGGGCAGGTAAGTGAACTCGTCCGGCGGGAGCGCATCGAGCAGCGAAGGCTCGCCTGCCTGCTGGCCGAGGTTCGTGCGCCGAATGGCGACGGTGACGATGTCGGCGCCCGACGCGACGACAGCGTCGCGCGTCTGTGCGAAGTCGCGATACTTGCCCGTGCCCACGAGCAGGCGCGAACGATACGCGCGTCCGGCAATCACCAACGGATCGTTCAACGTCGCCGTTTGAGCGGGTGCATTCATCGCCCGCATTTTACGCCGCGGCACTCGCGCACCAGCCGCGCGGCGTGCGCGCCGGGGGCGGTTCTGGCCGACGCCGACTGCGCCCGGGATTTCGGGGCGGTCGCGCGCGGCATGGGCGCTCCGCGGTTCTAGCCGCCGCCGACCGCCCCTACGATCTCGAGCCGGTCGCCCGCGCTGATCGCAACGTAGGCGTAGCGGCTGCGCGGAACAACCTCGCCGTTTCTTTCGACGGCGATCCGCTTGCCGGACAGGCCCAGCCGATCGACGAGATCGGCGATCGTGCGCGCACCGTCGACGCGGGTCATGACGCCGTTGACGACGAGCGAGGTGAGGAGCTCGGTCATGTCCGATAGCGCGAGAGCGCCGTACGCATGAACGCGAGTTGACGCGCAAAGCGCGTGCATGCAAAGCACGCGACCAGGTGCAGTCTCAGCTTGACGTTTTCGCTCATCGTGAGCGCGCGGTCCTGCCGCTGCGACAGCAAGCGCGTCGCTTCCTTGCACGACAGTATATGGGTCAACTTTCGCAGCACGACGCTCGGATGCTTCGCGTTGGCATCAACCGCGCGACCGGTCGGTGAACCAGTTCTGTTCCAGGCACTGGCGCAGCGCCATCCTGGCCCGATACAGGATCACCCACAGGTTATTCGCCGTGATTGCCAATTCCTTACAGATTTCGTCGGTTTCCAGTTCCATCACCTCGCGCATGACGAACACGCGGGCGGTGTTGGGCGGCAGCCGTTCGAGGCAAAGTTCCATCATCTCCATGAATTCGCGGCGCGACAGCGCGCTCTCCGGATCGCCCCAGTTCGCCGGAGGCGCGTCCCACGATCCATCGTCCTTGAATAGCGGGTCGAACGCTTCGAGGTCCGTTTCGTCGCCGAGCGTCGCGGAAATGACCGGCTGTCGCTGCTTCTGGCGGATCGCATCGACGATCTTGTGCTTCAGGATGCCGGTCAGCCATGTCTTGACGCTCGAGCGTCCGGAAAAGCCTTCACGCGCACCCAGTGCCGCAACCAGCGTCTCCTGCACGACGTCCTCGGCGAGGTCCGGATCGCGCAATTGCAGCTGCGCGACGCGAATCAGATAGCGTCGATGTCGATCGAGTTCGACGGTGAACAGCGCGGAGTCCACGGGTCCCGGACTGCGCCTCCTGTATCCAACGAGGCGCGCATTTGCTGACGAGGGCGCGCATATTAGGCCACAGGCGCGATCGCGATGTTGTACGCCTCAACGGCGGGGTTGCAACGGGG
>JAICVH010000142.1 GCA_025935435.1 Burkholderiales bacterium | reverse complement strand
CTCGTACACGCCGGGACAGCTGATCGAAGCGACCAACTTCTTCAACACGAATTTCGCAGGCCAGTCGATGTCCGCGGTGCGCGCGCGCCTTGCCGATGAACTGCGCGCGCTGCGCGAGGACATCGCGGGACTGATGAAGGCCGCGGTCGACGCCGGCGAAGGGGCGCTGTCCGAAACCGAAGCGCTGGTCGTGACCGGCGAGCGCAACCTGCTGCACGCGGAGGACCTCGCGTCGAACATGGAACGGCTGCGGCGGTTGTTCGATTTGTTCGAGCAGAAGACGTCGCTGTTGCACCTGCTCGACGTCTCGCAGCGTGCGCAGGGCGTGCAGATCTACATCGGCGGCGAATCGGGACTCGTGCCCTTGGACGAGTGCAGCGTCGTCACGGCGAACTACGAAGTGAACGGGCAGGTGATCGGAACGCTCGGCGTGATCGGGCCGACGCGCATGGCGTATGAGCGCGTCATACCGCTCGTCGACGTGACCGCCAAGCTGCTGTCGAACGCGCTGTCGCGCGAATTCTCGGACGATTGACGCGCACGTCGGTCGATTTCCGCGCGTTCATTGTCGAACCGTGTGATCTTTTGCAACGACGCGGAACTCGACACGCGTTACGCTCCTCGGTTCCGGCCGTTTCGATCGGCCGGTGACGGCCCGCGCAGCCATTCCGATGACACCGGAAGCATTCACGAAGGTGACATGGGTCGATCAACTCCTCGCGCGGCTTGCCGGTACCGGTTGCGTCAGCGGAGCGGCGGCACCGGCGCTGCAACCCGCATGAGCGCGTCGCGATGACGTATCGAGCGGAGCCTCCGTTCACGCACGACCGCATCCCGCGGCTCGGTGTCGTCATCGTCAATCTCGGCACGCCCACCGCGGCGACGCCATCGGCCGTTCGCCGCTATCTCGCCGAATTCCTGGCTGATCGGCGCGTCGTCGAAATCCCACGCGTCGCGTGGCGTCCGCTTCTGCATGGGCTCGTTCTGCGGACGCGTCCCGCGAAATCCGCCGCGCGCTATGCCGCCATCTGGACGAAGGATGGATCACCACTGGCCGTGCACACGCACAAGCAGCGGGTGCTGCTCTCCGGTTACCTCGGACAGCGCCTGAAGACGCTCGGCTTGCCGGCCGATCATGCGCTGGTCGAGCACGCGATGCGTTACGGCGAGCCGTCGATCGGAGGCGCGCTCGGCCGGCTGGGCGCGGGCGGCTGCGACCGGATCCTGGTAGTACCGCTATATCCGCAGTACGCGGCGAGCACGACGGGATCGGTTGCCGACGCGGTATCGCGCTGGATCGTCGGCGCGCGTCGCGTGCCGGGTGTGCGCATCATCGATACGTTCCATGACGACCCCGGGTATATCCAGGCGCTCGCCACGGCGATCAACGATTACTGGACGCGCCACGCGCGCCCCGAGCATCTGGTCTTGTCATTCCATGGTGTGCCGCGCCGCACGCTCGATCACGGCGACCCGTACCATTGCTTTTGCCACAAGACGGCGCGGCTGCTTGCGCGCGAACTCGGGCTCGAGTCGTCGCAATGGACGATCGCCTTCCAGTCGCGCTTCGGGCGCGGCCGCTGGTTGACGCCGTACACGTCGGCGACACTTGCTGAACTCGGCCGGCGCAAGCTCCGCCGTGTCGACGTGTTCGCGCCGGGGTTCGTCGCCGACTGCCTCGAAACGCTGGAGGAACTCGGCATCGAAGGCAAGCGACAGTTCCAGTCGGCAGGCGGCGGCGATTACCACGTCATTCCTTGCCTGAACGAGCACGCCCGCTGGATCAACGCATTGGCCGACCTGGTGCTGGCGAACCTCGGCGGCTGGCTGCAGCCGCCGCCGGGTCGCGACGAACGCGAAGCGTCGCAACTGCGAGCGAAAGCGCTCGGCGCCGCGCGCTGAGTCGTGGACGTGTTCGGCGCCGGGCGCTGAAGTCGTGCAGGCGCCCAGTTTGCTAAGTCGTGCAGGCGCCGGCACTGAGTCCTCGAGCCCCCGGGCCGCTGACGCACGGCAATCGGGCGCACTGCCGCGCTCGCTCGGCGGCCCCTGCCGGCCAGTCCCGCCGCGCCAGGCGACCACCAAAAATCGTTGAAACGGCTCGCTAGCGGCCCCATGTCATCGGGGTTCGCGCGCCTATTTCTGCCTCGACGCCAATGACTGCTTCTGACGTTCGCACCGACGATCCCGCACACGATGAAACGCCCACGTCGACGCCCGATGGGCCGCCGGCGGCCGGCGACAACCCCCTCGAGCGGGCGCTGGCCGAGGCGGCCGAGATGAAGGACGCCTGGCTTCGGGCGCGCGCCGAAGTCGAAAACGTTCGGCGCCAGGGCCAGGCCGACGTCGCCCGGGCGCACAAGTACGCGATCGAGAAATTTGCGGAGGACCTGCTCGCGGTCAAGGACGCGCTCGAGCAGACGCTCGCGACCGATCGGTCGGTGTCGATCGAGACGCTCAAGGCGGGCGCCGAGTTGACGCTGAAGGCGCTCGACGCCGCGTTCGCGCGCGCCCACATCACCGTCATCGATCCCGTTGGTCAGAAGTTCGATCCGCACCTGCATCAGGCGATGCAGGCGGTGGACAGCGACCTGCCGCCGAACACGGTCGTCACGGTGTTCCAGAAGGGCTACCTGATCAACGACCGAGTGCTGCGTCCCGCGCTCGTGACGGTTGCGAAGGCGAAGGACGCGGGCGGCGACGCCGGCGCCCGTTGAATCGAACGGCGGAAAACCCCATTTCCACGTCCAGTCAATCCAATCGGTAGCACGGAGGCAATTCAAAAATGAGCAAGATCATTGGCATCGACCTCGGGACGACGAACAGCTGCGTCGCGATCATGGAAGGCGGCCAGCCGAAGGTGATCGAGAACTCGGAAGGTGCGCGCACGACCCCTTCCGTCGTCGCCTATGCGGAAGACGGCGAAATCCTCGTCGGCGCGCCGGCGAAGCGGCAGGCCGTCACGAACGCCAAGAACACGGTGTTCGCGGTGAAGCGCCTGATCGGCCGGCGGTTCGAGGAAAAGGAAGTGCAGAAGGACATCGACCTGATGCCCTACAAGATCGTGCGCGCCGACAACGGCGACGCGTGGGTCGAGATCCGCGGCAAAAAGATTGCGCCGCAACAGGTCTCCGCCGAAGTGCTGCGCAAGATGAAAAAGACGGCCGAGGATTACCTCGGCGAGGACGTGACCGAAGCGGTCATCACCGTTCCGGCGTACTTCAACGACTCGCAGCGCCAGGCGACCAAGGATGCGGGCCGCATCGCCGGTCTCGAAGTCAAGCGCATCATCAACGAGCCGACGGCGGCCGCGCTGGCGTTCGGCCTCGACAAGAAGGAAGGTGATCGCAAGATCGCCGTCTACGACCTGGGCGGCGGCACGTTCGACATCTCGATCATCGAAATTGCGAACGTCGAGGGCGAGCATCAGTTCGAAGTGTTGTCGACCAACGGCGACACGTTCCTCGGCGGTGAGGATTTCGATCAGCGCATCATCGAGTACGTCGTCAGCGAGTTCAGGAAGGAAGCAGGCGTCGACCTCAAGAACGACGTCCTCGCACTGCAGCGACTGAAGGAAGCCGCCGAGAAGGCGAAGGTCGAGTTGTCGTCGTCCCAGCAGACCGCCATCAACCTGCCGTACATCACGGCCGACCAGTCGGGTCCGAAGCACCTGTCGATGAAATTGACGCGCGCGAAGCTCGAATCGCTCGTCGACGACCTGATTCAGCGCACCGTCGAGCCGTGCCGGATTGCGATCAAGGACGCCGGCGTCAAGCTCTCGGATATCAGCGACGTGATCCTGGTCGGTGGCCAGACGCGGATGCCGAAGGTGCAGGAAACGGTGAAGGCGTTCTTCGGCAAGGAGCCGCGCAAGGACGTCAATCCCGACGAGGCGGTTGCCGTCGGTGCTGCCGTGCAGGCTTCGGTGCTCGCAGGCGATCGCAAGGACGTGCTGCTCCTCGACGTGACGCCGTTGTCGCTCGGCATCGAGACGCTCGGTGGCGTGATGACGAAGCTCATCCAGAAGAACACGACGATCCCGACGAAGGCGACGCAGACGTTCTCCACGGCCGACGACAATCAGCCGGCGGTGACGATTCACGTGCTGCAAGGCGAGCGCGACCGCGCCGGGGGTAACAAGAGCCTCGGACAGTTCAATCTCGAAGGCATCCCGCCGTCGCCGCGCGGCATGCCGCAGATCGAGGTGACGTTCGACATCGACGCGAATGGCATCTTGCACGTGTCGGCGAAGGACAAGGCGACCGGCAAGGAAAACAAGATCACGATCAAGGCCAATTCGGGCCTGAACGAGGATGAGATCCAGCGGATGGTCAAGGACGCCGAGGCGCATGCCGAGGAGGACCGCAAGCTGATGGAATCGGTGCAGGCACGAAACGGCCTCGATGCGCTCGTGCATAGCGTTCGCAAGTCACTGACCGAATACGGCGAGAAGGTCGGGGGCGAGGAACGCGCGCGGATCGAATCGGCATTGAACGACGCCGAGACGACGCTGAAGGACAAGGAAGCGTCGAAGGAAGCGCTGCAGGCGAAATCCGAAGCGCTGATGACGGCGTCGCAGAAGCTCGGCGAAGCGATGTACGCGCAGCAGCAGGCGCAGGCCGGCGCTGCGGGCGGCGCGGCGCCAGGCGACGGCGGTGGCGAAGCGAAGGGCGGCGACGAGAAGGTCGTCGACGCCGAGTACACCGAAGTGAAGGATCGCAAGTAGGGTCGGACCTTGCGCGCGTCTGCAATAATCCGCGCGCGACGCAACCATGCGGCCGCGTTGAATACGGTGCCTTAGCGCCGGTTGACGCGGCCGTTTTGCGCCGCAGGCGAACCCGCCCCATCGAGCGGCGCGCCTTTTGCTTTTCCGGACTGGATCCGTCCGAGTGCATCGATTGTTTTTCAGGGGTTGCATTGATTCATGGCGAAGCGTGACTACTACACGGTGCTCGGCGTCAACCGCGACGCATCGGACGACGACATCAAGAAGGCGTATCGCAAGCTCGCGATGAAGCATCATCCGGATCGCAATCCGGACAAGGGCGCCGAGGAGAATTTCAAGGAAGCGAAGGAAGCGTACGAGATTCTCTCGGATCCCAAGAAGCGCGCCGCCTACGACCAGTTCGGACACGCTGGCGTCGATCCTTCGATGGGCTTCGGAGCTGCCGGTGCGCGTGGTGCGGAAGGCTTCGGCGGCTTCGCCGATGCATTCGGCGATATCTTCGGCGAAATCTTCGGCCAGCAACAACGCGGCGGGCGCGGCAACGGTGTCTATCGCGGCGCCGATCTGCGCTACAACCTCGATCTGTCGCTCGAAGACGCCGCGCGCGGCAGTGAAGTCAAGATCCGCATTCCGACGATGGAGGAGTGCGCGACCTGTCATGGCAGCGGCGCGAAGCCGGGTACGCAACCGAAGCAGTGCCCGACGTGCCACGGGCGCGGCGAAGTGCGCGTGTCACAGGGCTTCTTTTCCATCCAGCAGACGTGCCCGCAGTGTCACGGCACGGGCAAATTCGTTCCCGAGCCGTGCGTAACCTGCGCCGGCGCGGGCCGCGTCAAGAAACACAAGACGCTGTCGGTGAAGATTCCGGCGGGCGTCGATCAGGACGATCGCATTCGTCTGACGGGCGAGGGCGAGGCCGGCGTCAACGGCGGACCCACCGGCGACCTGTATGTCGTCGTGAACCTGAAGCCGCATCCCGTGTTCCAGCGCGACGGCGCGGACCTTCACTGCGAGATGCCGATCAGCTTCGCTACGGCGGCGCTTGGTGGCGACATCGAGATTCCGACGCTCGACGGTCACGCGAAGATCAAGATCCCGAGCGAAACGCAGACCGGTCAGGTGTTCCGGCTGAAGAACAAGGGCATCCGCCCGGTGCGCGGCTCGGTCGTCGGTGATCTGTATTGCCACGTCGCGCTCGAGACGCCGGTGAAGCTCACCGCGCGCCAGAAGGAACTGCTGCGCGAATTCGAGGCGATCAACGAGCAGGACCCCGACGCGCACAGCCCGCGCGCCAAGAACTGGTTCGACAAGGTGCGGGAGTTTTTTGGTCCGTAACGGGCGAAAGTTTCGGTCGCGGTAAAAGTGGAATTTTGTTCGGGCCGGTGGCTGCGTCGTTACGATGTGCCACGTGCCTCTCCCACGATACTTTCGCCCGGGATGTGAGCGCAATCGGCTCGGGGCGGCCCGTCGCCGATTGGCAGGCAGTCAGCGTGCAGGCGCGCGTGATCCGGAACGTTGCGCGCTGGCAATCGTCGCGCAACACAAACATTCATCGCAGGCAAATCGCGCGCAGGCGCGCGTGACTGAGCGGCGAGCATAGCGAGCTCGAGCAACGCGCCTTCCGCCGTTCTCCGCCGAACGCGCCGGGCCGCCCCGAGCTTTCGGCGCTGGCTTCCCGGGCCAATGTATCGTGGGAGCGGCACGTGGCACCTCGTAACCACGCAGCCACGGGCCCTAACAAACCCCCGCCTTTACCG
>JAICVH010000143.1 GCA_025935435.1 Burkholderiales bacterium | reverse complement strand
GGAAGCACGATGCGCCGGAAGCCGTGCCATGAGTATTCGGTCGTTTCGAACAGCACCGCACGATTGAAGAGCGGCAGGAACGACCGGCATTCGTCGATCGCGGGGTTGAACGGATCCGAGTGCAACTCGATCGCGCCGCCCCACGCTTCGTCCCATTCCCTGTTCAGGTACACGAGCAGGTTGACGCGACGGTGCAGCATCCGCCGCTCGTCGATGTTGAAGTCGATGTGGACGTTGAGGCTCTGTCCGGCGAGGTTTTCGTGCGTGCCGCCGCCGAACAGCGTCGGGTCGGCGATCAACGCGGGGACACCCGTCAATTCGGACATCGCCTGCAGGAACTGCGCGGAGTTGATGTAGCGATAAAACGCCGCGTAGAACGCGCTGACGTCGGCAACGCGTTCGACGACCGCCTTGCGTCCGACGCCGCCGTGCTCGTCCTTCGCGTAACGGTCGCTGAACGCCGGAAAGTCACGCAGCAGCGCGTCGCATGCGTCGGCCTCGAGAAAGCCGTCGACGACGACGTGCCGGAAAGGTTTCGCAGCCTGGAACGACTCGCGGAGCCGATCGGCCGCCGCGAGCGTCTGCGCGCTGATCATCGCCCGATGGTCAGCGTGAACGCGTTTCGTTTACTTCGGATAATCGCTGCCGGGCGCGGCGGCAGCAGGCGGCGTCGTCGGGGCGGGTGGCGCGGCAGCATTCGCCGGCTCTGCGGGCGGTGCGGCTTGTGTGCGCGCGACCTGACGCGCCGGAATGCTCTTCGGATAGCCGGCGTCATCGAGCATCGTGTGCCAGCGATCGGCGTTGAATCCCGTCATCACCTGTCTTTCGCCGATCTGCAGCACCGGTGCGGACTGCTTGCCGGTCAAGGCCATCAGTTTTGCCGCCCCCGCTTCCTCGCTGACGATCACGCGCTTGAATGGCACGCCGCGTTTGGCGAGCAACGCTTCGGCCTGCTTGCATACTTCACAGTCGAATGTATAGAGCGTCACCGGATTCTTCTCGGCCGCTTCGCGCGCGGCAAACGGTACCGGATCCGTCTCGATGACGTTCTGCGGCAGCCGTTTCGGCTCGATCTGCCGCGCCGACGGCGGCGGCGGTTGATCGGAATAGACGACACGCCCGCTTGGGTCGAGGTATCGGTACAGCGATTCGGCCGCTGCGGCCGACGAGAGCGCGGTCAGCGCAACGAGCAGGAACGGCAGAGTCGATCGGTTCATGGGTGCGGAAATCAGGTCTCGACCATCCCATTATGGCGCAGAAGCGCGTCGAGCTGCGGTGGGCGGCCCCGGAAGGCGACGAACGATTCCAGCGCAGGCCGGCTGCCGCCGCGCGCGAGTACTTCGTCGCGAAAGCGCGCGCCGATTTCAGGCGACATCACGCCGCGTTCCTCGAACAGGCTGAAGGCGTCCGCCGACAGCACCTCGGCCCACTTGTAGCTGTAATAGCCGGCCGCGTAGCCGCCGGCGAACACATGGCCGAAGCCATGCATGAACCGGTCGTACGCGGGCCGAGGCACGACGGCGATTTCGCGGCGCACCGCATCCAGCACCGCCTGCGGCGTGGCGAAGCGCCCGCTGCCGTCGGGTTCGTATTCGCTGTGCAGCAGCATGTCGAACAACGCCAGTTCGAGCTGGCGAACCATCGCCATGCCGCTGCCGAAGTTGCGCGCGGCAAGCATGCGCTCGAACAGCGCACGAGGAAGCGGGGCGCCGGTATCCGCGTGCGCAGTCATGTGCGACAGCACGTCCCATTCCCAGCAGTAGTTCTCCATGAACTGGCTCGGGAGTTCGACGGCGTCCCATTCGACCCCCTGCAGACCCGATACGCCGGCGACATCGACGCGTGTCAGCAGTTGGTGCAATCCGTGTCCGAACTCGTGGAACAGCGTCGTCACTTCGCGGTGCGTGAAGTGCGCCGGGCGATCGCCGACGGGCCCGGAAAAGTTGCACGTCAGGTACGCGACCGGATGCTGGAGCTTGTCGTGGGCGTGGCGGCGATTGATCGCATCGTCCATCCAGGCGCCGCTCTGCTTGCCTTCGCGCGCGTACAGATCGAGATAGAACTGCCCGACGAGCGCGTTCGATGCATCGAAAATCTCGTAGAAGCGCACGTCGGGATGCCACGTCGCCGCGGTCGCCGGCCGCACGCTGACGCCGTAGATCGTCTCGACGACGCGGAACAGTCCGGCGAGCACGCGGTCTTCGGGAAAATACTGGCGCAGCTCCTGTTCCGAGTACGAAAAGCGCTTTGCCTTCAGCTTCTCGGCCGCGTAGTAGAGGTCCCACGCGGCGACGTCGTGAATGCGCAGTTCGTCCTGCGCGTACGCGACGAGCTCGGCGTAATCGCGTTCTGCGAACGGGCGTGCGCGCCGGCCGAGGTCCCGCAAGAAGTCGAGCACATCCGCAGGCGTCTGCGCCATCTTCGGCACCAGCGACAATTCCGCGTAGTTCGCATAGCCGAGCAGCCGCGCTTCCTCGCGCCGCAACGCGAGAATACGGGCGATCACCGCGGTGTTGTCCCACGCGGGCGACGCGCCGAGGTCCGATGCGAGCGTCGCGGCTGCACGATGCATCAGCGCCCGCAGCGAGCGGTCGTCGGCATACTGCATGACCGGCATGTAGCAGGGATAGCGCACCGACAGTTTGTAGCCAGCGCGACCCTCGCTCGCCGCGGCAGCACGCGCCGTCGCAATGACGTCGGCCGGCACGCCGGCGAGTTCGCGCAGGTCGTCGACGTAGTGCGCCCAGGCGTTTTCGCTGTCGAGCACGTTATCGTCGAACGTCGCCGAAAGCGTTGCGAGCTCCTCCTGCACCGCCTTCAGGCGCGCCTGCTCGGCGTCCGGCAGCTCGGCACCGCCCAGCCGGAAATCGCGAAGCGCGTTGGTGACGACCTTGCGCCGCGCATCGTCGAAGGACGCAAACGACGCGCCGTCGGCGAGCGCGCGAAAGCGCTCGAACGAACGGCGGTCCTGCGCGATGTCCGCATGAAAGGCGGTGACCCGCGGCAGCGCCGCGTTGTAGGCATCGCGGATCGCCGGCGTATTCACGACGGCGTTCAGGTGATGCACGGCGCCCCATGCGCGATCGAGATGGTCGAAGGCGGCCTCGGTCGGCGCGACCACCGTTTGCCAGGTGGCGGGCCCCGTATCGCGAGCGACGCGATCAACGGCCGCGCGGGCGTCGGCGAGCAGTGCGTCGATCGCGGGAAGTACGTGCTCGGCGCGGATTTCGCTGAAGCGCGGCAGTCCGGTGAAATCGAGCAGCGGGTTAGCGGGCGTCATCGTGAAGTTTCACCGGCCAGCGCGGCATCGAGTGCTTCGAGGTCGGCCGGCGTGCCGACGTTCGCCCACGGGCCGTCGTAGCGCTCGCCCGTTACCAGGCCGCGTGCAATCCAGTCGCGGTAAAGCGGGAGCATCCTGAGCTTCTCGCCCCGCGGCAGGTCGCGAAAAAGCGCCATGTCGTAGACGCCGATGTTGCCGAACGTCAGTCGTTGCCCGCAATCGAGACCGAGACGGCCGCCGTGCAGCGTGAAATCTCCTTCGCTATGGTACGGCGGGTTCGGCACCATCACCAGGTGCACCCGCGATGCGTCGGCGGCGGTCAGCATCCGCGCGATTCGATCGGCGAGCGGCCGGTAATCGAAGCGGGTCCAGATGTCACCGGATACGATGACGACGGGCCCCGCCGGCAGCAATGGCGACGCCGTAGCGATGCCTCCGGCGGTTTCGAGCGGCTCGCGTTCGCGCGACCACCGGATGCGAACGCCGAGGCGTGAACCATCGCGAAGCGCTTCGATCATCGCGTCGGCGCCGTGCGCAACGTTGATGACGAGATCGTCGAAACCCGCCCGCGCGAGCGCTTCGATCTGCCAGACGATCAGCGGCTTGCCGCCCGCGTGCAGCAGCGGCTTCGGTGTCGCGTCCGATAACGGGCGCATCCGTTCGCCACGTCCGGCCGCGAGGATCATCGCCGTCCGTGCGCGTGCTGCGTCGTTCACGAGATCGCCGACGGACTGCGCGCCTCGAGCCGGTCGAACAGCGCCGACAACGCGTCGAATTCACGATATCGCTGCGCGGCACGGCGCACGTAGCCGAACACGCGCGGCATGTCTGCGACATAACGCGGCTTGCCGTCACGGATGTCGAGGCGCGCGAAGATTCCGAGCACCTTGAGCTGGCGCTGGATGCCCATCCACTCGAAGTCGCGCCAGAACGCGGCGAAATCCGACGCGACCGGCAAACCGGCGTTGCGCGCGCGCTCCCAATAACGGATCGTCCAGTCGAGCTGCACGTCCTCGTCCCATTCCACGTATGCGTCGCGCAGCAGCGACACGAGGTCGTAGGTCACCGGTCCGTGCACGGCGTCCTGGAAGTCGAGCACGCCGGGATTGGGCGCGGATACCATCAGATTGCGCGAATGGTAATCGCGGTGGACGAAGACGCGCGGCTGCGCGAGGTTGTTCGCGAGCAGCGCGCTGAACACCGTTGCGAGCGACGTGCGCTCGGCGTCGGACAACGCGTGGCCCAGGTGCCTGGCCACGTACCAATCGGGGAACAGCGCGAGTTCGCGCGCAAGCAGCGCCTCGTCATACGGCGGCAGCGCGTCGTCGCGGGTCGCGCGTTGCCAGCGAATCAGCGCGTCGATGGCATCGCTGTAGAGTTCGTGCGCCGACTGCGCATCGAGCGCCGCCGCGTACGTCGTCGTGCCGAGATCCGACAACAGCAGGTAGCCGCGGTCGATGTCGGCAGCGATGATGCGCGGCGCGTGCACGCCTGCGTCATCGAGCAGGCGCGCGACGTGCACGAACGGCCGGCAATCCTCGCGCGCGGGCGGCGCATCCATGACGATCAGCGAGCGCGCATCGCGCGCACCGTCCCAGGGCGATTGCGGCGTGACGCGAAAATAACGACGAAAACTCGCGTCGGCCGACGCAGGTTCGCAGGTGAACGGAGGGAACCGCAGCGTGTCGCGCAGCCAGTGCGCGAGTTGTTCCGCGCGGACGTCGGCGGAGGCGTTCGACGGGATCAGGGCGGAGACTTCCAGCGAGCAGGCGCCGCGACGCGCGATACGCCAGGCTGACGAGGAGGCGGTCCGGTGAAAACATCCGGGCTAGAATGCGGCAATTCTAGCAAACGCCTCCGCTGTCATTCACTCCCTTCGATGAAGCGCTTTGCCGGCCCGTGGGTCGCCTGGGCCGCCTTGTACGGCGTGCTGTGCGCGCAACCCGCGTGTGCGCAATCGCTGTCCCTCAAGCTGACGCGCGAGATCGACGTGCTGACGCCGCGTCCTTCGGCACCCGGCGCGCTCGTCGTGCCGCCCGCGTCGGGGTCGACGCGCGCGGCGCTCGGCGCCGACGGTGAAACGCGCGGAGCTCTGTTCCTGCGTGCGGATCGCCTCGAAGGAACCGAAGGACGCATCACTGCCGAAGGCAACGTCGAATTGCGCACGCGACGCGAGACGGTGCTCGCCGACAAGCTTTCGTACGCGATCGACGAGCAGACGATCTACGGCGACGGCAACGTCGTGCTGCGGCGCGGCTTCGACTGGATCACCGGACCGCAACTGCAGTACAAACGCGACACCGAAGTCGGCTTCTTCCGATCGCCGCGCTTTTTCGTCGCCGAGGCGAACGCGCACGGCGATGCCAAGGAGATCCGGTTCACCGGCCCCGATCATTACGAAGCGACCGACGCGAGCTACACGACCTGCGTTGCGCCGCGACCCGACTGGTACCTGCGCGGCGAGGAGCTCGAAGTCGACAATCTGCGCAAAGTCGGCACCGCGCGTCGCGTGTCCGTGCATTTCCTCGACGTCCCGGTCATGTACGCGCCGTGGCTGCAGTTTCCGTTGTCCAACGAGCGCAAGTCGGGGTTCCTGACGCCGACACTCGGCTCGACCGGCGTGCGCGGCTTCGAGGCAACCGCGCCGTATTACCTGAATCTCGCGCCGAACTACGACGCGACGATCACGCCGCGCTACATGACGAAGCGTGGACTGCAACTCGGCGGGCAGTTCCGTTACTTGCTCGGCGATGAAACTGCGCCGCTCGGCGTTGCCGTCGGCGAGATGAACGCCGAGTGGCTGCCGAACGACCGCTCCACCGGCCAGACGCGCTACGCGCTCGCACTGAAGCACAACGAGCAGTTCCGGCCGTGGCTCGGCGGCTTCGTCAACATCAACAAGGTGTCCGACGACAAGTATTTCGCCGACTTCGCGGATCGCATCGCCGTCACGTCGCAGAAAACATTGCCGCGCGAGGCAGGACTCGTCGCGACGTTCGGCCCGTGGTCGGTGCTCGCGCGCGCACAGAGCTTCCAGACGCTGCAGGACCCGAACGCGCCCGTCGTGCCGCCCTACAACCGCCTCCCCCAGATCCTCGGCTCGCTGAACGAGACCGACTGGATGGGCCTCACGTGGAGCGGCAACGGCGAATATGCGCGCTTCACGCAGGATCAGCTCGCACCGACCGGCGAGCGTTTC
>JAICVH010000253.1 GCA_025935435.1 Burkholderiales bacterium | reverse complement strand
GGCTGCAGCGTCCAGGACGCGCTCGAGCGGGCGCTCGCGTCGATCGCCGGATGCGCGATGCGCGTCGCCGCTGCAGGCCGCACCGATGCCGGCGTGCACGCGACATCGGCAATCGTTCGCTTCGACGCGCCGGTCGCGCGTCCGCAAACCGCGTGGGTGCGCGGCGTCAACGCCACTCTCGATACCGCCGCGGCGGTGTTATGGTGTCGGCCGGTCGCGGCCGACTTTCATGCGCGCTTCACTGCCGTCGCGCGACATTACACCTATGTGCTGCTCGATCGTCCCGAGCGACCCGGCTTGTTGCGCGGGCGCGTCGGCTGGCACCACGCCGCGCTCGACGTCGATGCGATGCAAGCGGCTGCGCGGGCACTCGTCGGGACACACGACTTCTCGTCGTT
Source organism: Burkholderiales bacterium (assembly GCA_025935435.1). Lineage (GTDB taxonomy): Bacteria > Pseudomonadota > Gammaproteobacteria > Burkholderiales > Casimicrobiaceae > VBCG01. Next base: position 4,355 of record JAICVH010000253.1, on the reverse strand, counting down.
TCGCGCGGCCGAATGCCAGGCGCGCACGCCGGTTCGCACACTGACGTCGCTGACCATCGAGCGCCGCGGTCCGCTCGTTCGCTTCGATTTTGCCGCGGACGCTTTCCTGCATCACATGCTGCGCAACATCGTCGGTGCGCTGGTCGACGTGGGCTGCGGACGCCACGGAACCGCCTGGGTAGGCGAACTGCTGGCTGCGACCGATCGGACGCGCGGCGCACCGACGTTTGCGGCGGATGGACTGTACTTCCGCGGTGCGTTGTACGATGCGCGCTTCGCATTGCCGCCGACGACGCGTGATCTCCCGACGCTCGTCCTCTGAAGCGACCGGGCACGCCGTGTCGACCGCTCACCTGCAGCGCACGCGCGTCAAGATCTGTGGCATCACCCGCGCGCAGGACGCGCGCGCAGCGGTCGATGCGGGCGCGGATGCGATCGGCCTCAACTTCTGGCGCGGGACGCCGCGCGTCGTCACGCCGGCGCACGCGCTCGCGCTCGTGGCAGACGTTCCCGCGTACGTGGCCATCGTCGGTCTGTTCGTCGATCCCGAACCCGCCGACGTTCGCGCGGTGCTCGCGCAGGTGCCGCTCGATCTGCTGCAATTTCATGGCAACGAACCGGCGGCGTTCTGCCGATCGTTTGCGCGGCGCTACGTGAAGGCCGTACGCGTCAGGGACGGTCTCGATTTGCTAGAATCGGTGTCGTCATACGGCGACGCCGCCGGCCTTCTGTTCGACGCGTACCGCGAAGGCGACCTGCCCGGCGGCACTGGCCACGCATTCGATTGGACGCGACTCGCGTCCGTGCGCGACAGGCTTCCGCGGCCGTTGATACTCTCCGGCGGCCTCGATGCAGCAAACGTGGGACAGGCGATCCGCGACGTGCATCCGTTTGCCGTCGATGTATCGTCCGGCGTCGAGGAACGCGATGCCGCCGGCGTTCCGCGCCGCGGTTTGAAGGACGCAGCGCGCATTCATGCGTTCGTCGAAGGAGTACGCAGTGCAGATGGCCGACGCTTCACGCCTTCATGACCTGCCCGACGAGCGCGGGCACTTCGGCCCGTACGGCGGCGTGTTCGTCGCCGAAACGCTCGTCAGCGCGCTCGATGAACTCAAGGCCAGTTACGCGCGTTATCGAAACGATCCCGACTTCATCGCGGAATTCGAGCGCGAGCTCACGCACTATGTCGGCCGTCCGTCACCCGTCTATCACGCCGAGCGCTGGTCGCGCGAACTCGGCGGCGCGCAGATCTGGCTGAAGCGCGAGGACCTCAATCACACCGGCGCGCACAAGGTCAACAACTGCATCGGCCAGGCGCTGCTCGCCAAGCGGCTCGGCAAGCGTCGGGTGATCGCCGAAACGGGCGCCGGACAGCACGGTGTTGCCACCGCGACGGTGGCCGCACGCTTCGGCATGGAATGCGTCGTCTACATGGGGTCCGAAGACGTCCGTCGACAGGCGCAGAACGTGTATCGGATGAACCTGCTCGGCGCGACCGTCGTTCCCGTCGAATCGGGATCGAAGACGCTGAAGGATGCGCTCAACGAGGCGATGCGCGACTGGGTGACGAACGTCGACACGACGTTCTACATCATCGGCACCGTCGCCGGTCCGCATCCGTATCCGATGCTGGTCCGCGATTTCCAGAGCGTCATCGGCCGCGAATGCCTGACGCAGATGCCGCAGGCCGCCGGACGGCAGCCGGATGTCGTCATCGCGTGCGTCGGCGGGGGCAGCAATGCGATGGGCATCTTCCATGCGTACGTGCCCGATGCGGCGGTAAAGCTCGTCGGTGTCGAGGCGGCGGGCGAGGGCATCGCGACCGGCCATCATGCCGCGTCGCTCGGCGCCGGGCGTCCGGGCGTGCTGCACGGCAATCGAACGTATCTGCTGCAGGATGCGAACGGCCAGATCGTGGAAACGCACTCGATCTCGGCCGGGCTCGACTACCCGGGCGTCGGGCCCGAGCATGCGTGGCTCAAGGACACCGGACGCGCCGAGTACCTGTCGATCACCGATGACGAAGCGCTGGCCGCTTTTCATGCGTGCTGTCGCATCGAAGGCATCATTCCGGCGCTCGAATCCGCGCATGCGCTCGCGTATGCGACGAAACTCGCTCCGACGCTTGCACGCGACCGCATATTGCTCGTGAATCTGTCCGGACGAGGCGACAAGGACATGGCGACCGTGGCGGAGCGGACAGGCAAGCGCCAGACGGTCGAAGAGCGCAAGCAATGACGGCGACGTTGAGCGCGCGTGGGATGAGGAGCAAGAGGCCCTCGGCGTGACGGCGCGCATCGACGCAGCATTCCAGAGGCAGCGCGCGGCCGGCCGCACGGTGCTCATTCCCTACATCGCGGCCGGCGATCCATCGCTCGCGATGACGGTGGACATTGTCGACGCGCTGGTCGACGCGGGTGCCGACATCATCGAACTCGGCGTCCCTTTTTCCGACCCGATGGCGGACGGCCCGGTCGTGCAGCGCGCGGCGGAACGCGCACTTGCGCAACACGTCGGGCTTGCGGACGTGCTCGCTCTGGTCGCCGCATTTCGCAGGCGTGATGCGAAAACGCCGATCGTGCTGATGGGCTACGCCAACCCGGTCGAGGCGATGGGCGTCGTCGCGTTTGCGGACCGTGCGCGGGCCGCCGGCGTCGACGGCGTCATCATCGTCGACTACCCGCCCGAGGAGGCGAGCGAATTTGCCGCGCTGCTGCGCGAGCGGGATATCGCGCCGATCTTCCTGATTGCACCGACGACGCCCGACGCGCGCATCGAGCGCATTGCGAAGCTCGCCGCCGGCTTCGTCTATTACGTGTCGCTGAAGGGTGTCACCGGCGCCGGCCACCTCGACACCGGTACCGTCGCGCGCAAGCTCGATGCGATTCGCCGCCATATCGCGCTTCCGATCGGCGTCGGCTTCGGCATCCGTGACGCGCAAAGTGCGTGCGCGATCGCCGCGCACGCCGACGCGGTCGTCATCGGCAGCCGTCTGATCGTCGAGATCGAGACCGGAACGGCCAGCGACGCTGCGCGCCGCGCCGGCGCATTCGTCGGATCGATTCGCCGCGCACTCGATGCGCGCGAAGCCCAATGCGTTGCGTAACCGTCGTCAGCGAAATTCGCAGCGTAGCGTGCGCGCACGCCGCTGATCTGCGATGAGTTGGCTGCAGAAACTGCTGCCGCCGCGCATCAAGAGCACGCCGGGTGTTCGCAAGACGCCGGTTCCCGAGGGACTGTGGGTCAAGTGCGCGTCCTGCGAAGCAACGCTTTATCGAACCGATCTCGAGAACAACCTGCTCGTCTGTCCGAAGTGCAACTATCACAACCGCGTCTCGGCGCGCGAGCGGATCGAGCAGCTGCTCGATACGGAGGGACGCTTCGAAATCGGGCTCGAAGTCATTCCCATTGACAGCCTGAAATTCAAGGACACGAAGAAGTACCCGGAACGCCTCGAAAGCGCGCTCGAGGAAACCGGCGAAACGGACGCGCTGGTCGTCATGCAGGGCAGCGTCAAGAGCGTTCCGCTGGTGCTCGCGGCGTTCGAGTTCGGGTTCATGGGTGGTTCGATGGGCTCGGTCGTCGGCGAGCGCTTCGTTCGCGGCGTACGCGTCGCGTACGAAAACAAGCTTCCGTTCGTGTGCGTGTCGGCATCGGGTGGCGCACGCATGCAGGAGGGCATCAACTCGCTGTTCCAGATGGCCAAGACGACCGCGGTACTGCAGGAGCTGACCAAGGCGCGGCTGCCGTTCGTGTCGATTCTCGCCGACCCCACGATGGGCGGCGTGTCGGCGTCCTTCGCGTTCGTTGCCGATCTCGTGCTCGCCGAACCGGGCGCGTTGATCGGTTTTGCCGGGCCGCGTGTCATCGAGCAGACCGTGCGGGAAAAGCTGCCCGAAGGGTTTCAGCGCGCCGAGTTCCTGCTCGAAAAGGGCGCGCTCGACATGATCGTCGACCGCCGCAACCTGAAAGACGAACTCGCGCGACTGCTCGCGCTGTTGACGCGACAGCCCGCGCCAATGGGCTGAACACGACCGCGCGCGTGCGCCGTTCGTTCGCTCGCCGCAGCGCGCGATTCGCATAGCGTTTCATTCGCGTTCGCGAAAGTCCATCACGCTCGCTCGACCGTAAAACCGTGGCGCGACCCGCGACGCTCGCCGAGTGGCTCGGTTATCTCGAAACGCTGCATCCGCAACCGATCGCCATGGGGCTCGATCGTGTCTCGGCGGTGGCGCGGCGGATGTCGCTCGAGCTTGCCGTGCCGGTCATCACCGTCGGCGGCACCAACGGCAAGGGTTCGACGTGCGCGTTGCTGGAGGCGATCCACCGCCACGCCGGCTTTCGTGTCGGCCTGT
>JAICVH010000105.1 GCA_025935435.1 Burkholderiales bacterium | reverse complement strand
GACGATGTCGCCGACGCCGTGCTGAGGCGCTTCGCGTTCATTCCCTACACGCGGCTCGACGACATCATGGTGAGCTATGCGGCCCCCGGCGGTGGCGTCGGTCCGCATGTCGACTCGTACGATGTGTTCCTGCTCCAAACGCAGGGGCGGCGGCGCTGGCGCTACGGCCGGCAGGACGACCATGCGCTGCGGCCCTCGACGCCGTTGCGCATTCTGCGTCGCTTCACGCCGCAACACTCGGCAACGCTCGTGCCCGGCGACATGCTGTATCTGCCGCCGCACATCGCCCATGATGGCGTCGCCGTCGACGCCTGCATTACCTGCTCGATAGGCTTCCGCGCGCCGCTGTTGCAGGAAATCGCCGAGGCGTTCGTCGATCACCTGCGCGACGGCCTCGTCGTGCCCGGTCGCTACGCGGACCCGGACCTGCGCGCAGCACGCCCTCCGGCGCGAATCGCTCGTGACTTGCGCAACGGGTTCGCGCGCGCCCTCGACGGCATCCGGTGGAGCGGTGACGACATCGCTCGCTTCGTCGGTCGCTTTGCGAGCGAACCGGCGGCGACCGTGGTGTTCGAACCGCCGCCGCGCGTGTCGCTGCGGGCGTTCGTCGGCCGCGCGAAGACGGGTGGCATACGGCTCGACCGACGCACGCAACTGCTCTACGATGACGCCCGGTATTACCTGAACGGGGACGACTCGCCCATGCCGGACGTCGATCGCGCGGCGCTGCAGCGTCTTGCCGACCGGCGCGAGCTTTCGTCGGTCGCCGTCGCCGCGCTCGCGCCGGCGACGCTGACCCTCCTGTACGACTGGTATCGCGATGGCTTCCTCGCGACCGCCTGACACGTCGTTGCCGCCGCCACCGGGGCTGCCGCGCGAGGAGCGGCTCGACTCCGTTGCAGCGATCGTCCGCGCACATGACGACGTGATCGCGCTCGCGCGCCGGCACATCAAGGTGTTCGACGTCGATCTGTCGTGGGGCGGGTGGAATGCGGCAGCGCGTGCCGACGCCATCGCGTCGTACCTGCGGCGCATGCCCGGGGCGCGCCTCGACATCATCGTGCATGACACGCATTGGATTGAGGCGTCGGGTGCGCGCGTCACCGCGCTGCTCCTGCGAAACGCGCACGCGGTGAAGATCTACCGCACCGGGGCGAGCGCGCGCGCCGCGAGGGATCCGTTGCTGCTGGTCGACGATACGCACTTCGTGCATCGCTTCCATGTCGATCGGCCTGGGGGCAAGCTGTCGATCGGTGATCCGGAACGTGCGAAGCCGCTCGTCGAGCGCTTCGACGAAATCTGGGAAAGCGGCGAGCCGGGCGTGACCGGGACGGTGCTCGGTTTGTAGTACAGGCCGCGAACGTCATGCGGGGCGTGTGCACGGCATGTTGATCCTGGTCGTTGGCGCAACGGGCGTGCTCGGACGTGAAACCACGCAGCGATTGCTGGCTGCTGGCGAGCGCGTCCGGGCGTCGACGCGGGCACCGCACACCGCGCAGGATCTCGCCGGCCTCGGCGCCGAGATCGTGCAGGCCGACCTGATCGACCCGCAAACGCTCGAACGTGCGTGCGCTGGCGTTGATGCCGTGTTCGTTGCCGCGCACTCGCTGATGGGCACCGGCAAGTACGCGTCGCGCGCGGTGGACGGCGTCGGACATCGTGCACTGATCGATGCCGCGAAAGCGGCGGGCGTCGAGCGGTTCGTTTACACGTCCGTCAGAGGCGTGGCCGTCGATCATCCGGTCGATTTCTTCCGCACCAAAGCGGAGATCGAACAGTATCTGCGCGACAGCGAACTGGACTGGACGATCCTGCGTCCGTCTCCTTTCATGGAATGGCACGTCCACCGGTTGCTCGGCAAAGGGATCGTCGATACCGGAAGGACCACCGTCTTCGGAAGCGGCAACGTGCCGACGAACTTCATCGCGGCAGGCGACCTCGCAGCCTGTGCAAGTGTGGCGTTGACGGCGCCGCGCATGGGTCACAGAACGCTCGAACTCGGCGGTCCGGACAATCCGACGCGGCGACAGATCGTCGAATTGTACGAGCGCGAGACGGGCCGTACCGCAAAGGTGCGCTACGTGCCCGTCGCATTGATGCGCATCGCGGGACCGTTGCTGCGACCGATCAACCCTGTGGTCAGCCGCCTGATGGGTGCGAGTGTGTGGGGCGAAACGGTCGATCAGACGTTCGATGCGCGCACGGTTCCATCGGATGTGCCGCTGCCATCGACGACCGTCGATACGTTCGTCCACGCGCAGGTGCATCGCCGGTGAATTGATGGCATTCGTGCACGAAGCGATCGTGTCACCGTCGGCCGGTGTGCCCGGTCGTGACTCGCTGCTGCGCACGATCGAAACGCTCGAGGCGCAACGGCACGTCCTCGGCGGGGCAGCGATCGATCTTGCGCTGCGACCGCTCCGCGCGAAACTCGCGGCGCTCGATAACCATGCAGGCGTTGTCACTGAACTTCCGCAGCGAACATCCGAGCGAAAGGTGGTCACCGTATTGTTCGCGGACCTCGCAGGCTTCACCGAAATGTCGGAACGCCTCGATTCGGAAACGACGGCCGACATCGTCAATGGACTGTTCGACCGGCTCGTTCCGGTGATCGAGCGCTACGGCGGAACGATCGACAAGTTCATCGGCGACGAGATCATGGCGGTATTCGGGGCACCCCGCGCAGCCGAGCATCACGTCGAGCACGCGCTGCGCGCAGCGCTCGACATGTTCGACGCGCTCGCTCGCTACAACGACGACAGCGACCTGACGCTCGGCCTGCATATCGGCATCAACAGCGGACCGGTCATCGCGGGCGACGTGGGGTCGCAGGGTCGCCGCGATTACTCGGTGACGGGCGATGCAGTCAACGTGGCGGCTCGCCTCGAAGACGCGGCGGCGCCAGGAGAGATTCTGGTCGGTCCGTCGACGTACCGCCATGCTTTGCAGGCATTCGAGTTCGAGGCACTGGAGGCGTTACCGCTCAAAGGCAAGCGGCGGCCCACGCAGGCCTATCGACTCGTCGGTCTGAAAACCAAACGCCTGCGTTTGCCGACCGATGGCCTGGAACTCGCATTCTCCGGCCGCGCCAACGAGCTCGAACGGTTGATTGCGGGCACTACCGGCGGTGCGTCCGTGCGCCGCGGCACCATCGGCATCGTCGCCCCGCCCGGCATGGGCAAGAGCCGGCTGCTCGCCGAATTCCACCATCGGGTCGAGGGCGCGGTTCATTGGGTCCAGGGAAGCGGTTACGACTATCGTAGCGACGTCAGTTACGAAGTCGTTCGCGAACTTCTCGACGACCTGATCGGCGTTCAGCCCGGTGCGGGCGGCGACGACGTTGCCAGGGCGTATGGCGACTACGTCGATGCGCTAGCGGATCCACGCAGCTTCGACGTACGCCCTTATCTGTTCCAGCTGCGGGGTCTTCCGGTCGATGCCGCAGACAAAGCGATGCTCGAAGCGCTCGCGCCCGATGCGCTGCGTGAGAGGATGGCGTCCGCGGTCGCCACCATTCTGTCCGTAGCCGCAGCAGCACGACCTGCTGCCGTGTGCATCGAGGACCTCCACTGGGCAGACGCGTCGTCGGTCTCGATGCTCCGCGCACTCGCCGTGCACCCGGCAATCGACAACGTTCTGATCGTCTTCACGACTCGCCCGGATTCAGGCTTGGCGCATGAATGGATCGAGCACCTGCGTTCATGCGGCCAGGCTGGGTCGGTGATCGAGTTGCAGCCCTTGTCCGACGCGGTCGTCGGCGCGTTGCTCGAGAGCGCCCTTGGCAGCGACGATGCATCGGCCGTCATGCGCAAGCGCATTCGCGCCAAAGCGCAGGGCAATCCGTTCTACCTTGCATCGTTCCTGCGTTGGCTCGTCGACGAAGGCCTCGCAACGCTGCATGCCGGCCGCCTGACGGTAACTGGTCGGGCTGACAATCTGCGCGTGCCGGAGTCGCTGCACGCAGCCGTCGGTGCGCGGATCGACAATCTTCCGCCGCGCGCCAAGCAACTGCTGCGATGGGCTTCGATCCTCGGCAGCGTTTTCACCAGGGAGCAGGTCGCGCGCCTATCGAATGCCGAAACGGGCTCTACCGATGCCGCAGAGCAATTGCCGTTGCTCGTCCATCGACAGTTGCTCGAACACGATCAGGACGAGCGGCTGCGTTTCGTTCACGCCGTCGTGCAGGACGTCGCCTATGACGGCATGCTGGAGCGCGACCGGCGCCGACTTCACGGCGTGGTGGCGCGATGGCTGGCGTCGGAGCTCGCAGGCGAGTCCGAAGCGGACGTGGCGCAGCTTGCGTGGCACTACGAGCGCGCGGGCGATGCCCCTGCGGCGTCGTTCCATTATGAGCAAGCGTCAGCGCTGGCGGCGCGGACGTTTGCCAACGGCGAGGAAATGCAATACCTGGAGTCAGCGTTGCGACTCGCGGATCGAAGCGAGTTGTCGCGCATCGGCCGGTTGACGGAACGCCTCGCAGACGTGATGCAGCTCACCGGTCGTTTCGGCGAGGCGTGCGAGCACCTCGAATCAATCGCGAGCAGCATGCCGTCGGGAACGCTCGACGCTGCCCGCATTCGCCGCAAGATCGCCAAGACGTGGACGTCGCGCCAGCGCTTCGACATGGCGAACCCCGCGACCGCGCAAGCACGCGAAATCGTCGAGCGTGTTCCGCATACGGCCTCCGATGCTGCGTGGTGGCGCGAACACTTCGCCGTGGAGCTATTCGCAATGTGGTCGCTTTACATGCAGGCGCGGATCGACGACATCGTCGCCATCATCAACCGACTGGCGCCGGAAATCGACGGCTCCGCGACGCTTGGCGAGCGCGGCCTCTTTCACCGCAGCGTCGCGCTTGTCGAACTCCGTCAGCAGCGCTACCGGCCCGGTCCTTCGACGGTCGCCCTTGCTGCGCTCGCCGTCGAGGAAACGAGGCGCGGCGGCGACACCGCCGAACTCTGCCTCACCTCGTTCGGGCACGCGTTCGCGCTGCTGTGGAGCGGTGCCGTCGCGGAAGCTGACGTCGCGTTGCAGGAAGCACTCCGCGATACGACACGACTGGGCGACGCGGAGCGGAACATGCTTTGCCTCACGTATCTGGCGGTAACCGCGCGAATGCTCCATGACGTCGATCGTGCCGAAGCTTTCGCGCGCGCCGCGATCGAAGCGGCACGGCGCAACGCGTCGACACACTATGAAGGCGTCGGACACGCCAATCTAGCGTGGGTCGCCTGGCGCCGCGGCGAACGAGCCGCGGCTGACGAGCACATTACGCATGCGCGCCGTCTGGCGGTGCTGCGGGGTTATCCGTTCAACTGGACCTTCGCGATGGTCCAAATGGTGCGTGCGCTCGAACAGGAGGACCTCGCGACGGCCAGCGAATGCGCGAAGTCGATGTGGAATCCGCCTCAGTGCCTGCTGCACGGCGGTGCACAGGAGGCGCTCGAAACGGCCACCGAACATCCGACATCCGAGTCGCTCGCGGCGTTAGTCGCGACGAGCGTGCGCGCCGGGTATCTGTGAGATCGGAGAGACCCTCATCTTCGTGCACGGTCCCGCGCTCGACTGGCGATCCGGAGAGGGTCTCCGGCCGTTGCTCGCACGTCGCTACCGATACGTCGCGTACAGCCGCCGCCACCATGCGCCGAACACATGGCCCGACGACGGCCGCACGTACACGATTGCGCAGCACGTCGAAGATCTTGCAGCGCTGATCCGGGCGCTTGGGGTGACCAAGGCGCACCTCGTCGGCGTGTCGCTCGGCGGGCGCATCGTTGCCGAAACCGTCGTCGCGCATCCCGAACTCGTTGCCAGTGCAGTGATCAGCGATTCATTCACCGTACTCGCGGTCACGCCCGAAAACCAGGCCGTCATGCAAGCGTTCTTCGCGCAGGCCGAGCCGATGCGCACGTCACTTGCTGCAGGCGATGCCACACGCGCCGCGCAAGGCCTTTACGAGTGGGAATCCAACGCTCCCGGCGCATGGAACGTCCTGGACGAAACACACCGGCGCGAGTTCATCGACAATGCGGCGACCCTGCTTCTCGCCGTCGCGGATGCCGGGCTCGAACGCCGGCCCACGTGTGACACACTCGCCCGCATCCCGGTGCCCGTATTGGTGCTGGACGAGACAGAGATTCCCCTCGCCGTACGGCTGATGAACGAGTCCCTCCTGGCTTGCCTGCCGCCGAGCGCGGAACACGCCCGACTGGCGAACGTCGGTCACTTCTGGTATTTCGATCGACCGCGCGGGGGCGCGCACGTCATCCTGCGCTTTGTCGCGCGACATCCGTTGTGATGAGCGAAGGCGAAGCAATGCTGCGCTGCGCAGCGGCCGGGCTACCCAAGCCGCAACAGGCGGTGCGACTCCATCGCTTGGCGGCGATCATGGCGTTCGCACTCGCGCTGCTCTGCGGATGCGCGACGCCGTCGACGACGAATCCGACGACTGACTCGATTCGCAAGGTGATCGTCAATGGAGCGGAGATTTCCTACGTTGAACAAGGTGCCGGCGAAACCGTCGTGTTTCTGCATGGCGTCGGAAGCGACCTTCGGATCTGGGGCGAGGTCGCACCGCTCATCGCCAGCCGCTTCCGGTTTGTTGCGTATAGCCGCCGCCATCACGCGCCCAACGCGTGGCCCGACGACGGATCCAGCCACCGTCTTGCGCAACACGTCGAGGATCTGGTCGCGTTCATTCGCGCGCTTGGCGTCGCGAAGGCCCACGTCGTCGCGGTGTCGCTCGGCGCCCGGGTGGCCATCGACGCCGCGCTCGCGCATCCCGAAGCGATCGCGACACTTGTCGTCAACGACGCGCTTGCCGGTACACCGACGAGCGACGACGACCGAAAGATCGTGCAGGAATTCTTTCGGCTGTTCGCCCCGTTCGCCAACGCGGTAAAGGCCGGCGACGCGGACGCCGCCGCCGTCAGCCTGGTCGACTGGCTGTACGGGTCGACCGGCGCATGGAATGCCCTTCCTCCCTCTCGCAGGGCGTATTACCGGGACAACGCACCGACGCTGGTGCTGGCGTTGCGTAACGACACGAACGTGGAACGCCCGGCTTGCAGCACGCTGGCCAATTTGCCGATGCCGGTTCTGGTCATGGACGGCGTTGAAACGCCTGCTGCGTTTCGCGTAACGAACGACGCGTTCTTCGCGTGCCTACCACCCAACGCGAAGCGCGCACGGATCGCAGACGCCGGTCACTTCTGGTACGTCGACAATCCGCGCGCAGGGGCCGATGTCATTCTTGAATTTCTGACCGCGCACCCGCTGTAACGCGCCTCCGGGTGCATCCAAGAGCGTCGTAACCGCGGCCGGACCTTGTCAGCGACGGCGCGATCCGCCGCGCTATATCGGTACGCCGATGCGCTGAGCGACGTCGCGGTAGTGCTCGATGACTTCTCCGAGATCTCGCCGAAAGCGGTCCTTGTCGAGTTTTTCGCCGGTCTTCGCGTCCCACAACCGACAACCGTCCGGCGTGAACTCGTCGCCGAGCACCAGTTCACCGTTCGGATCATCGAG
>JAICVH010000482.1 GCA_025935435.1 Burkholderiales bacterium | reverse complement strand
GCCGCCTGCCGCAGCGCCCACGCACCGACATCCAGAATGATTCCTGTCTCCTCCAGCAACGGAATGAACTCTTTCGGCCCCACGAGGCCGGTGTCCGGGTTGTTCCAGCGCATCAAGGCCTCAACGCCGACGATGTTGCGCGTCTGCACATCGACCTTTGCCTGGTAATGCAGCACGAATTCGTGTCGTCGCACGGCACGCCGCAGGCTGTTCTCGAGGGTGAGACGCGCGCTTACCCGCTCGGTCATCTTCTGGGTGTAGAACAAGTACCGTTCGGATGTCGTCTTTGCGCGGTACAGCGCCGATTCTGCGTTCTTCAGCAGCGATTCGGCATCGTCGGCGTCGGATGGGTAAACAGCAATGCCGAATTTCGCGCTGACGATAAGCTCGGAGTCTCCGAGGCGGAATGGTGTTCCGAAGACCAGCGCATTGTGCTGCTCGATCATCCGCGCCACCTCGTCCTCGGTCTTGACGTTCAGCACAAGCACGCCGAACTGATCGCTCCCGAGGCGGCAGATCAAGCGCCCGTCTTCCGCAAGGGTGCGCCACCGCTTTGCGACGTGCTTCAATAGCTCGTCACCCGCCTCGCGTCCGAACGTATCGTTGATCGTATGGAAGCGCTCGATGTCGAAAAGGACGATCGCGGCCCTTCCACTTTCGCGCGGAGCGAGCTTGATGTATTGCGCGACACTTTCGCGGAAGGAGTCGCGATTGTGCAGACCGGTGAGTGGGTCATAGAGGGCCAGGTATTGAAGGCGCTCGTCGCGGCCGATGTGGCCGATCGCGAAGCCGATGTCTCCGGCGAGCTCTTCGAGCAGGCGCATTTCAGTGGCATCGAAGAACGCCGCGTCGCCCGAGTACAACGCCAAGACGCCGACGACATCATTGACGAGCTTGATCGGTAGAAGCACGACCGAGCGAAGGCCTCGCGCGCGTGCGCGGTCTCGCAGCAGGACGCGTTCGTCACTCGCCATATCGTCCACGACCACGGCGCGCCCTTCCGTGACTACCCTGGCGGCCAGGCTCGATTGCGTGGTGGACGACTGCGCAAGGCCAAGCGGCAGGTGTTCGAGGAATCCCTCGCCATCCCCATGGGACGCGACAACGTCGATGCGCTGCAAGTCCTTGTTCACGACGCCGAACCATGCCAGCTGAAGGCCGCCGACTTCTGCGGCAATCCGGCAGCTTTCCCGATACAGTTCCTGTCGGTCGCGCACGCGGACGATCAGCGTGTTGATGCCGCTTAGCACCGCGTAGATTCGATTCAGTCGCTGGATGCTTAATTGGGCGTACTTCTGCTCCGTCACGTCCTGCAACGTGCTGAACCAGCGACCATCGCGGCGCTCGCCGATCGGCTCGATGGCCTGTCGCACGTAGATCCACTCGCCGCTGGAATGCCGGAGTCGGTATTCCACGTCCGTGCGCTTGCCCGTGGTTGCCGCTCGTATCGCCGTGGTTCGGAACAGTTCCCGGTCGTCGGGATGGATTGAAGCAAGCCAGTCACGGGTGGTCCCTGGCACTTCGTCTTCATTGACCCCGATCAGCGTCCGCAGGGATTCGGACCAGCTCTCGAACGACCCGTCCGTGCCAGTCACGACGTGCGCGAGCTTTGCCATGCGTTGCGCATGCCGCAGTCCTTCGTCGCGCTCTTGAAGCACTTGCGCGAGGCTGCGCAGCGCTTCTTCCGCGTGCAGTCGATCGGTGATGTCTATCGGACACACAAACCGCGCGCGTCGACGTCTGAAGGTGATCTCTTGCGAAAGAATCTCGACCGATATTACGGTTCCGTCCTTCTTTCGATGCCGCCAGATTCCCGCGTTGAACGCGCCGGACGGCATCCTCTTGACGGAGGCATCCACCTTGGGCACGTCTTCCCTCGGACGAATGTCTCGGATGGTTAACGCAAGGAATTCGTCGCGCCTGTATCCGTAATTGCGTAAGGCGGCGTCATTGACGTCCAGGAAGCGGAGCGTTTCCAGGTCGTAAATCCACAGCGGCAACGGATTGTGGAGAAAGAAGCTCGCAAAGGACGCGTCCTCCCGCGACCCGTGCTCCGGATTGGTCACGGTGTGCGAACGACCCGATAAGCCCTTGTACGGCATTTCGACCCTGGGCCTCCATTGCACCGGCCTTCGTTGACGTCACGCCGTTCACGGCTTGACGCTTAACGGCACGAATTGACGCCACGCTCGCGTTGATGCGGCAGCGCGTGCAGCAGACCGGTGCAACTGCAAGGGGTGTGCCTCTGAAGCAGTTGGGACTTGATTGTCTGGACAGGTGCTGGAGGCTTGCATGCGCCGTGTCCGACTTTCGCCGGCTATCGCCCCGGGGGACCGAACGCGCGCGCCGCTCGTCGCCCGAACTTGACGCCCGAGAAAAAGGCGCCGCCGCCGTCCCGGGCGCGCCCGCTATTTGGGAGCCGGTAGGTGGCTTTCGATCGCAACGCAGTCGCCGCGCGTGCTCTGCTCGTCACCCGAGGGCGACTGATCGCCTGACTGCTCGGGATATCGACATTCCCTAGGTCAATTCTTCACCTCGAATCGCCGGCTTGCTGACCACGTTCCTGCGTTGCCGGCGGCATCGATCGCGCGTACGCGCCACCACATGCGTGTGGTCGGCAGCGCATTGCTGCTGAAGACCGATGTGGTCGTGTTCTGGTTGACGATCAACGGTGACTGGAACGTGTCCTGATCGTCGATCTGAATCGTGTAGCTCGCTGCTCCGCTCACGTCGCTCCAGTCGAAGGTGACGTTTTGCCTCGGCGCGAAGCGAGCGTCGCTCGCCGGCGCAATGAGCGTCGGTGCCGATAATGATCCACTCGGCGGAGGCGGCGCGCTGGCGCGCGTCACCAACAGCGTTGTGGACTGCACTGTGTCGAAGAAAGCGGAGATCGTCACCGACGTGTCGGTCGACACCGGCGATGTCGGGAGCGTAAACG
>JAICVH010000440.1 GCA_025935435.1 Burkholderiales bacterium | reverse complement strand
GTGCTGCCGCCCGGGTATCTGTGCTGCGGCTATCCGCAGACTTCCGCGGGCTTCCACGACAAAGGTCAGGAGATCATCACCGACAACCGCGTGCTGTTCCATCGCGTGGCGAACACGCTCAACTATCTCGACATCCGCACGGTCATCGTGTCGTGCGGAACCTGCCTCGATCAGCTGCAGAAATACGAGTTCGAGAAGATCTTCCCCGGCTGCCGGCTGCTCGACATACACGAGTATCTGGTGGAAAGGGGCGTGCGTCTCGACGGCGTCGACGGCGTGCGCTACATGTACCACGACCCCTGTCACACGCCGATGAAGGTGCACAAGCCGCTCGTGGTCGTCAGCACGCTGATGGGCACCGATGTCCCGCTGAACGACCGCTGCTGCGGAGAATCCGGAACGCTGGCGACGACGCGTCCCGATATTTCGACGCAGGTGCGCTTTCGCAAGGAGCAGGAGATGCGCGCCGGCGCGTCGGCGCTGCGTGCCGACGGGTTCGCCGGTCCGGTCAAGGTGCTCACGTCGTGCCCGTCCTGCCTCCAGGGACTATCGCGTTTCGAAGACGACGCCGGCACCAACGCCGATTACATCGTCGTCGAACTGGCGAAACGAATGCTCGGCGACCGGTGGATGCCGGAGTACATCGACAAGGCAAACCACGGCGGTATCGAGCGGGTACTCGTGTGAACCGGGATCGGAGGACCTGGACGCCGGGAGTTCGCGTCCTTGACAGCGCCGGCTTCGTCCTCCGACCCGGATTCGTGACTCGTCAATCCTGCTTCACCGTCAAAACCTCGGCGCCAAAATACGAAGCGTGAATTGACCATCGAGCGCTTTGTCCGCGATCAACGGCGCCGCCGGCATCAGTTCGGGACCGGCGTACACGAGAAGCGGCGCACCCAGCGCGACGATCAAGTAGATGAGCACCACCCATCGCGACGATGCGCCGGTCGGGACTCGGTGCAATGCCATGTCGATGCTCGTTTCGGTGCGTTGGACTGCCATGCGCAGAGCATAGGTTCTCCGCGCACACGATGCAGTCGACAAATCGGCACCGCAAACGTGGAAAATTCGCATTGCCGCGCGTTGCGCCACGGCGCAGCGCCGTTGGTCGGGTCGTGCGGGCGCGGCGCTTATCGAGGTGTCGCCGACCATGCTATAAGCATGAAAGTGCACCGGATCGGCTGCAATTCCCGTTGTTCGATCGAATTGCCGATTTGAAGCGATCGACCCACGGAAGCGCACCAAGTCTTCGGTGTTCGTTGCCGGAGAAATTGACATGCAGGAAACCGCCGTCGAACAACCCGACCCGCCCGCCGCGAATGAAGTCGTCGCGGAAGCGCCACAGGAAGCGCCACAGGAAGCGCCCGACCCCCCCGAGCTCGCCTTTACCGATGCGGCGAGCGCGACACGCTGGGTCAAGGCGTTGCCGTTGTCGAACGTCGCGCAGGCCTACCAGCTGCTCGTCGAGCAGTTGCAGGCGCTGACCGCGTCGACGATGGGACCGCGCGATCGGGCGACGATCGCGGAACTGATCCGGGAACCGGTTGCGCACCTGCATACCGAGCTCGCACGTCGCTATGCGGGAAAGCCGCAGCCGTTGGACGAGCGCGAAGCCGAGGCGGCGGACCAGGCGGTCGCGCTGTGGCAGGCATTGTGGATTCAGTACTCCGTGTGTCTGAAGCCGCTGCTGGAAGGCACGACCGAGTTGCAGGGTGTGAAGGCGAAGCTGCTGCAGCGCGCGCTCTACGTGGGCAAGGAGTTGATCATCGTGCATGGCTACGCACGACGCGTCCCGTCGGCCGAGCTGTGGCAGGAACTCCATGCGTATTACCGGCTCGCCGAAATGCTCGATTGCGCGATGGTCTCGGTGTCCGATCATCTGCTGCCGGAAGCGGAAGGGCTGTCGTGTTATTCGATGTACAGCCACGCACTGCTGCTCGCGCTGTCCGACCCGTACGCGCAAACGGTGCGGCAGATCGAACTGACGGACCGCTGGCTAGGGCAATGGGCGCGAAAGGTCTTCCCCTACGCCAAGCAGCGCGAGAACGAGGGTCCGGTAATCGTCATCGACCTGGAGGGGCCGCACGGTGCAATGCTTGCCGCGACCGGATCAGGCACGCATGCAGCGTCGGTGCGCTTCGGGTACCCGGCCAAGCTGATCACCAGCGTGCGCCGGCGGCTGAAGCGGCTTGCGTCGGGCAGCCAGCCGTCGGATCTGCAGCTTGGCGACGACGTGTCGACCGAAGCAGCGACGGCGCTTCTCAAGCATCTCGATCAACGGTGGCACCACGTACCGGCCGCGGGACGGCGCAAGCGATCGACCGCGGTCGAGGTGACCGTCGGCGGCATCGACGCTGCGTACTTTCGCGTCGGAGGAAAGTCGTTCAGCCGACAGGATCCGCTTGGGCGGGACACCGATCCGACACGCTATCTGCAGACGGTCGGTGGGATCTCCGATTTCGATCGGAGACGCGAACAGGCGGAGCGCAGCTGGCCGTGGGAGAAGTGGTACGGCGTATGCGAATGGCGCGAAGCGACGATCAAGCACCAGGGCGACAGCAACTATCACTGGTTTCTCGACCAGCTCGTCGCCGTGCGTGAGGATTCCCAGACGCGGCTCGGATTCGTGTCGCGGATTGCCATCGAGACCGACGGCGCGCTGTGCCTGTCGATCAAGCTGTGGCCCGGCGATCCGAAGGTCTTTGCGGTGCGGCTCGTCAATCCGAACGGCAGCGAGGAAGTGCCGGTGGCGGCAGTTCTGCTCTCCGATGCACCCGAAGAACCGGCGACGCTGGTCATGTCGCCCCGCGCCTTCGCCCTGAATCGCGTCATGCGTTGCGAGGAGCCCGGTCCCGTACAGAAGCTCAAGCTCACGCATATCGTGCAGCGGGGCGGTGACTTCGAGCGGGTGGCGTTCGAAGGCGTTGACGCCAACTTCTAGGCGGGATCCGTAGCCGCGGGCAGGATCGGATCGAGGCTCGAGCGTCGAGGACCGAGAATCCAGCAACATCCGCGGTCGACCTGAACGCGGCTGCAGCCAGGCAATGACGGGAGCCTTTGGGCCGCCCCAGCGGTCCTAGGGATGTCGTCGGCGCGTGCATCGCGCGGTAGCCCTCGTTCTCCGATCCTAGATCGTCGATCCGGGGGTGGCCCGCGTTTTCAATGGCGCCGCGGCCCCCTGACCCGCAATCCCAGTCCTCCCCCACGATGCCCAACCGCCTGGCCGGCGCC
>JAICVH010000430.1 GCA_025935435.1 Burkholderiales bacterium | reverse complement strand
GCCGTGGCTGTTTCGGCCCGCCAGCGTTCATGCCAGCCTCATCGTCAATGCGCTCACCAAGTACATCGGCGGGCATGGCAACGCACTCGGCGGCGCCGTCACCGACACCGGTTACTTCGACTGGACGCGGTTCTCGAACATCGCCGAGGCGTACAAGACGCAGAAGCCGCCGTTGTGGGGCATCACGCAGATCCGCAAGAAAGGCCTGCGGGATTGGGGCGGCACGCTGACCGCGGAACAGGCGCATCACATCGCCGTCGGCGCGGAGACGCTTGCGTTGCGGCTCGATCGGCAGTGCGCCAATGCGCAGGCGCTCGCCGAGTACCTGATCAGTCATCCCAAGGTCAGCGCCGTGCACTTTCCGGGTCTGCCGATGCATCCGCAGTTCCACCGCGCGCAGGCGCTGTTTCGCGCACCCGGGGCGTTGTTGTCGTTCGAACTCGCGCCCGGGCAGGACGTGGTCGCGTTCCTCAATCGGCTGCGCGTCGTGGTCCTGTCGTCGAACCTCGGCGACAACCGGACGCTCGCGATTCCCGTCGCGCAGACGATCTACTGGGAAATGGGCGCCGCCCGCCGCGCCGAGATGGGTATCGTCGATTCGCTGGTCCGTGTGTCGGTCGGGATCGAGGACGGCGACGACCTCATCGCGGATTTCGCGCAGGCGCTCGCGTGAATCGCGGCATAATGTCCGCTCCGCCGAAGGAGAACGTCATGGGCAATCGCGACAGGCAGCGCAAGGAACCGAAAAAGCCCAAGCAACCGAAGAAGCCGGCGCCGAAGGCCTGATCGGCCGCGGCGCCGAGCACGCCGCCCCGCTTCCGTGTAGACGCGCTGCAAGGCGTCGCTTGCGCGCCGACGCGCGCGCCGCGTTGCCTTCGCGCCGCTGCGCCGCGTCAGCCGGTGATTTCGCGTGTGCGCGCGCCGGCTTGGTCGACTTCGAGGTAGTGGCCGTGGTCGTGCCAATCCGCCAGTACGATGCGTTCGCGCGCCGCACCGTCGATCATCGTCGTGTGCCGAGCGGGCCGGTGCGTGTGACCGTGGATCAGCCGTGATACGCGCAGCCGCCGGAACGCGTCACCAATCGCGCCCGCATTGACGTCCAGGATCGACTCGGGCTTTCGCGCCGTCGCAGCGCGACTCTTGCGCCGCAGCCAAGCACCGATCCAGCGCCGCACGCGGTAGGGCAAACGCAACAGCCGCTTCCGGTTGCGCGCGTCGCGGGTCCACGCCCGATAGCGTTGGTAGCTCGTGTCGTCCGTGCAGAACTCGTCGCCGTGCGAAAGCAGCGTCCGCGTACCGGCGAGATCGATGACCGTCTGTTCGTCGAGGAGCGTCGCGCCGGCAGCACGCGCGAACGCGTCGCCGAGCAGGAAATCGCGGTTGCCGCGCGCAATGAACAGCGGCACGCCGGCGTCGGCGATACCGCGCAGCGCGTCAACGATGGATTGCGCGAAGGGCTCGTCGCGCTGCTCGTCGCCGATCCACGCATCGAACAGATCACCCAGGATGTACACCGCGGCGGCGCCGCGCGCGGGACCGCGCGCGAACGCCAGAAACGCGGCGACGGCGTCATTGCGCTCGGGCGCGAGATGCAGGTCCGACAACAGCAGCGTCGGCTTCACGGGCGCGCGCCGACGAACGCGCGCGGGGTCACGCGAAGGCGTGCGAGCGAACGCGCTGCAACATGGCACACGCCGCTTCGGCGATCAGGCCGTTTCCTCGGCGCGGACGATGACCACGTCGTCGTTGGGAACGTTTTCGTGCATGCCGGCGCGGCCGGTCGGCACACCGGCGATCCGGTCGACGATGTCCTTGCCGTCGACGACCTTGCCGAACACGCAATAGCCGTAGTGCTGCGCGCTCGGCGCCTTGTAATCGAGGAACCCGTTGTCGGCGATGTTGATGAAGAACTGCGCCGTCGCCGAATGCGGGTCGGACGTGCGCGCCATCGCCACGGTGTAGCGCGCGTTCTTCGTGCCGTTGGCTGCTTCGTTCGCAACTGGCGCACGCGTCGGCTTCTGCTTCATGCCCGGCGAAAATCCCCCGCCCTGGATCATGAAACCGGGGATGACGCGATGGAACAGCGTGTTGTCGTAGTGACCGTCACGAACGTACTGCAGGAAGTTCGCGACGCTCGCCGGGGCGTCTTCGGCGTCGAGTTCAAGCGTGATGTCGCCGTGATTCGTATGCAGGATGACCATCGGTTCCTCGTGTCAGCTCGCGGGTGTCACGACGCGCGCCGACTTGATGACGACGCGCTCGGTCGGAACGTCGGACGGGAACGGGCCGGCGGCGCCGGTCGACGCCTTCGCGATCTTTTCGACGACGTCCATGCCCGACACCACTTTGCCGAACACCGTGTAGCCGTAGCCTTGCGCATCGGGCGAGCGGAAGTCGAGACGCTTGTTGTCCGCCACGTTGATGAAGAACTGGGACTGCGCGGAATTCGGATTGCCTGTGCGTGCCATGGCCACCGTTCCGGGCTTGTTCGACAACCCGGCCTTGACGCTCTGTTCCGCCTCGATCTCGATCGGCGGCCGCGTCGGCCGTTGCCGGAACTCGCTGTCGTAGCCTCCGCCCTGGATCATGAAACCCTTGATGACGCGATGGAACTGCGTGCCGTTGTAGTGTCCGGCGTTCACGTATTTGAGGAAGTTCTCGACGGTCTTCGGCGTCGCATCGGGATATAGCTCGAGCTTGATGACGCCGGCTGTCGTGTCGAGCTCGACCTGCGGATTGGCAGCGAGCGTGGGACCGGCGACAACGGCGAGTGCGGCGGCAAACACCAGGGACAGCAGACGATGCATCGTGACGACTCCGTTCGTTGCGGTGAGGAATGTTCGCGTTGACCGCGCAGCCTGCGCGCGGTCATTTGCCGGCCGCGACGTCGCGAATCTGTCGCAGCTTCGCCGGCGCCGTGCGGTTGCGCTTGTCGAGCGTGACCGTACGTTCGTATTCGAGTTCCGCGAGGCGCGCGTAAACGTCGCCCAGGTTTTCGTGAGCGACCGCGTAATCGGGCGCTGTCTGGACGGCGCGCTCGAGTTCGTCGCGCGCGAGCGCGTATTCACCCTTCTGCGCGTAGAGCACGGCCAGGTTGTTGCGCGGTTCGGGTAGTTCCGGGAAATCGGCAAGCAGCGCGCGAAACAGCGCGATCGCATCGTCGGGGCGACCCGGCTCGGACAACGCGAGCCCCTTGAGGAAGCGCGCCTGCGGCTCGCGTGGCCGCTCCGCGCACAGTCGATCGAGCCTCGCGACGGCATCCGCGTATTGCTTGCGGTCGAT
>JAICVH010000680.1 GCA_025935435.1 Burkholderiales bacterium | reverse complement strand
CGTCGACCGCTGAAGCGTCCGGCAGCGTCCGCGGCGAAGAACGTCGCCGTAAGAATTCCGGCAGCACGCCCGCGTCGGCAATCACGGTCCGCAATACGTCGGTAGGGATCTCGACGTAGACCGGTCCTGGCAGGTCGCCTGCGCCTTGCGCTGCCGCGACTGCCTCGTGCAACTCGCGCACCACCTGGTCGGCAACACGCAGCGTGCGCGAACGTCGCGTGATCGGCTTCAGAATTTCGGCATGCGGCGTTCCCTGCAGCGGTCCCCGGTGATCCTGGCGCGCCGGCGGACAACCGCCGATGATGAGCACCGGCGCCCGCTCGAGATCCGCGTTCGCGATCGACGTCACGCAGTTGGTCACGCCGGGACCCGACGTCACGAGCGCGATGCCAACTTCGCCGGTCAACAATGCGTGCGCGGCCGCCATGTGCACGGCGGCGCCTTCATGTCGCACATCGACGATCGGAATGCCGCTCGCGACGAGGCGGTCCCAGATCGGCTGGATGTGCCCGCCCTGAAGCCCGAACATGCGCACAGGCCCTCGCGCGGCGAGGAAGCGCGCGACCCACTCGGCGACGCTCACAGGCGCTGACATATCACCGCAGCTCCTGATAGCTGACTAGAACACCGGGTTCTCTCGATACGTTCCCCACAGCGTCTTCAGCTTCTCGATGATGTCGCCCATCGTCGCCCCCGCGGCAACGAGCTCGATGGTGATCGGCATGAGGTTGCGGCTTTCGTCCTTCGCAACGGCGATCAGCTGCTCGAGCAGCGCGTTCACTTTCCCGTTGTCGCGTTCGCGGCGCACGCGATTCAGCCTTGCAATCTGGCGATCCGCGGTCGACGGGTCATACGGATGCAGCTCGATGTCGAAGTGCTCGTCCGGGTCCGCGTAGAGGTTGACGCCGATGACGGGTTTCTCGCCGTTCGCCTTCTTGAGCGCCGTGTCGTAAGCGAAGTCGGCGATCCGGCGCTGGAACCAGCCTTCCTGCGTGAGCTTGATCGTCCCGCCATTGCGATCGACCTCGTCGATCACGTCGAAGATCGCGCGCTCGTACTGCGTCGTCAGGTTTTCGACGAAATACGAGCCGCCAAGCGGATCGACGACGTTTGCGACACCGCTTTCATGCGCAACGATCTGCTGTGTCCGCAACGCGATCTTCATCGCCTCCTCGGTCGGAATGGCGAACGCCTCGTCCATGCCGTTCGTGTGCAGGCTCTGCGCGCCACCGAGCACGGCGGCGAGCGCCTGCAGGCCGGTGCGCACGACGTTGATCTGGTACTGGGGCTTCGTCAGCGATGCGGCGGCCGTCTGGCAATGGAAGCGCAGCCGCATCGATTCCGGGTTCTTCGCGCCAAAGCGCTCGCGCATGATCTTCGCGTACACGCGGCGCACGGCGCGGAACTTGGCGACTTCCTCGAAGAAGTCGGACTGGCAGACGTAGAAGAACGCGAGGCGCGGCGCGAATTCGTCGACGTGCATCCCCGTCTTCGTCACCTCCTCGACGTAGGTGATGAGGTTGCACATCGTGAACGCGACCTCGTCGAGCGGAGATCCACCCGCTTCGGAGATGTGGTAGCCCGAGATGTTGATCGGGTTGTAGCGCTTCATGTTGCGCGCGCAGTACGTGATGCAGTCGCGCACGAGGCGCACCGACGGCGCGACCGGAAATGCCCATTCCTTCTGGGCCTGGTATTCCTTCAGGATGTCCGCCTGCACCGTCCCCGACAGCTTGTGCAGGTCGTATCCGCGCTTTTGCGCGAGCGCCACATACATCGCGAGCAGGATCCACGCGCTCGGATTGATCGTCATCGAGACCGAGATCTCCTCGAGGTCGATGCCGTCGAAGAGCGCCTCCATGTCG
>JAICVH010000455.1 GCA_025935435.1 Burkholderiales bacterium | reverse complement strand
CGCAAGTGCGAGAAAGAGAACGAGCGATTGCCAACGCATCAGAGGCTCCTCGGCGCAAGATGACACGCGTTAGTGGCGTACACCCACCGAAACCTTACGACGCCCGGGCGGCCGGCGAGTTCGCACCGGCGATCATCCAGTTTACGCGCTCGGGTCGACCGTCGACGCGGAGCGTCGCAACCGCCGGTGCCGCTTCTGCGATCACCTTGCCGGCGCGGATGACCGCGAGGCGCGTCGCGCGCAGCCGCAACGCCTCGATCGGGTCGCGCGCCTCGAGCAGTACCGCATCCGCGCGACACCCCGGCGCGAGGCCGTAGTCGGTGAGATGCAGGATGCGCGCGGGGTTTGTCGTGATCGCATCGAACGCCGCTCGCATGCCGTCCGCGCTGGTCATCTGCGCGACGTGCAGCCCCATCGAAGCGACTTCGAGCATGTCGGCGCTGCCGAGCGCATACCACGGGTCCATCACGCAATCGTGACCGAACGCAACGGTGATGCCGGCCGCGAGCAACTCGGGTACGCGCGTCATGCCGCGACGCTTCGGGTACGTATCGTGCCGCCCCTGGATCGTGATGTTGATCAGCGGATTCGCGACCGCGCTGACCTGCGCCTCGCGCATCAGCGGCAGCAGCTTCGATACGTAGTAGTTGTCCATCGAATGCATCGACGTCAGATGCGAGCCGTTGACGCGACCGTGCAGACCGAGGCGTTGCGTCCAGAACGCGAGCGTCTCGATATGCCGAGACAGCGGGTCGTCCGTTTCGTCGCAATGCATGTCGACGAGCAAGCCCTCGTCGGCCGCGATCTCGCACAGGATGCGCACGCTTTCCGCGCCGTCCGCCATCGTCCGCTCGAAATGCGGAATGCCGCCGACGACGTCGACACCGAGCGCGAGCGCGCGACGCAGGTTCGCGATCGCACCGGGGCTGCGCAGCAACCCGTCCTGCGGGAACGCGACGAGCTGAAGATCGACATACGGCTTCACGCGCTCCCGAACGTGCAGCAACGCCTCGACGGCGAGCAGCCGTGAATCGCAGACGTCGACGTGCGAGCGGATCGCGAGCAAGCCTTTCGCAACGGCCCAGTCGCAATACGTCAGCGCGCGCTCGACGATGGCGTCCTGCGCCAGCGTCGGTTTGAGCTCGCCCCACAGCGCGATACCCTCGAGCAGCGTGCCGCTCTCGTTCACGCGCGGCATGCCGTAAGTGAGCGTCGAATCCATGTGGAAGTGCGCGTCGACGAACGGCGGCGACAGCAGGTATCCATCGCCGTCGAGCGTCCGTCCTGCCGTCGCTTCGATCGACGGTTGAATCGCGACGATGCGTCCGTCGCCGATCAGCACGTCGTGCGCGCTGCGACCATCGGGCAGACTGACGTTGCGGATCAGCAGATCGTGCATCGCCTCGTGGGGCTCCCGCGGTGCGGTGCCGCTGCCTACTTGGTGCCGAAGATGCGGTCGCCGGCGTCGCCGAGGCCGGGCATGATGTAGCCGTGCTCGTTCAGCTCGCGATCGATCGCGCCGGTGTAGATCGGCACGTCCGGATGCGCCTCCTGGAAGGTGCGGATGCCCTCGGGGCATGCAACGAGGCAGACGATGCGCACCGAACGCGGCCGCGTTTCCTTCAGTCGCTCGACCGCGGCAACTGCCGAATTGCCTGTGGCGAGCATCGGATCGAGGACGATCGCATCACGCTCCTGCATGCCGCTCGGCAGCTTGAAGTAGTACTCGACGGCGACGAGCGTCTTTGGATCGCGATACAGGCCGATGTGGCCGACGCGCGCGCCGGGAACGACGTTGAGAAAGCCATCGAGCAGACCGGTGCCCGCGCGCAGGATCGGGACGAAGACCAGTTTCTTGCCGTCGATGAGCTTGGAGCGCATCGTCTCGAGCGGCGTCTCGATCTCGACTTCGTGCATCGGCATATCGCGTGTCACTTCGTAGGCCATCAGCGAGCCGATCTCGTTCAGCAGCCGCCGGAAACTCGTCGTGCTCGTCTCCTTGCGCCGCATCAGCGTGAGCTTGTGCTGAATCAGCGGGTGATCGAGCACCTGGACGTCGGAGGGCATGGGCGGAAACCTGGGAGCGAGAAACGAGGAACGAGGGAGGCTCTTTGGATCTGAATCTAGAACACCGTCCCGTCCGAGCGCACTTTGAGGGGTGGCTCACCGCCGCGGAGCTTCGCGGCGTATTCGCGACCCGCGGCCCATGTGCCGCCTTCGAGCACGCAGGCGAGCGGCAGATGCGGCTGACCGAGTTCGGCGCGCACGTATTCGGCGAGATCGTCGAGCAGCGACACGGTCAGCGCGCGCCATTCGACGATCATCTCGCTGCCGACGTCCCAGGTCGTCGCCCGGTCGTCGTCGCGGACGAGTTCGAGCACGCCGCCGTCGATCAACAGGCCCCCGTTTCGATATTCGGGCAACGCGGTGAGTGCGTCACGATCGCCGATCACGTGTCCGGCCCATTCCAACGGCTCGAACAACGAGTAGGCGAGCCACTGCGACAGCTTGTGAAACGGCACGAAGCCCGCCGTCGGCCCGCTGCCGCCCGCGTTGCGGTGCCGCCAGACATCGCCGTGAATCCGCACTTCGCCGTCATCGCCCGCCTGCTCGGGTGCCGCGCGCCAGATCGGTCCGAATCCGTCGAGCAACGCCCGCAACAGCGCCGGCGCGCCAATCGTCTTGGAGCCGAGCATGCGATCGAACAGCGCCGAAGGTCGCGACGTCAGTCCGAAACGGTCGGGACGCGTCTCGAGTACGTCACCGAGGCGCCGCAGCAACGCGACACGGCCTTCCAATCCAACCAGCGGATTGTCGGTGCGAACCTGGAAATAGCGGCTGAGCGCGCTTTCCGCGATGTCGGTGAGCGCGGCCGCATCGACCCGCAGCGGCTCGCCCGGCGAGGCGGAAAAGGCGCCGGCAAGAAACGCGCAGAACGTCGCGACGCCGAGGCCCTCGGAGCGAACATAGTCGTCGATCGTTCCGGGCTCGCGAAACGACCATGCTGCACCTGCGCCAGCATCGAGCAGCACGCTGATGATCGCGAGATCAAGTTGCGCATGCAACCGCTCGGCGTCGGTCGCGTGCTTCTGG
>JAICVH010000286.1 GCA_025935435.1 Burkholderiales bacterium | reverse complement strand
GCGACCGTCACCGTCGAGCGCGAGTTCCGCCTTGCTGACGAGGTCGCGACCATGGCTCGCGGCCAGGAATTCCTCGATGCGCTCGGCGGTGAAACGTACGGGGCGCTCGAGTTTGCGTGCCGCGAATGCGACGACGACGTCCTCCGGATAGAGCGCCGTCTTCATCCCGAAGCCGCCGCCGACGTCGCCAACCACGACGCGCACCTGTTCCTTTGCAATGCCGAGCACCGGGTCGCACAACTCGTCGCGAAGGCCCGTCGGCGTCTGGCAGCTCACGCGCAACGTGAGCCGTCCGCTCGCCTTGTCGTACATGGCAAGTGTCGAGCGCGGCTCGATCGGACAGGGCGCGACGCGCGGGTTCACGAGATCCAGCGCGACAACGTGCGCGGCGCTCTTGAACGCCGTTGCAGCGGCGTTTGAATCGCCGTGACGCGCTTCACACGCGATGTTGTCCGAAGCCTCGTCGGTCACGTTCGGCGCACCGGGTGCGACCGCGGCCACGACGTCGACGACCGCCGGCAATGCGTCGTAGTCGACGACGACGCGCTCCGCGGCGTCGCGCGCTTCCTGCGGTGTCGTCGCTACGACGGCCACCACTGCTTCACCGACGAAGCGGACCGTGTCAACCGCAAGCGCGTGACGCGGCGGTGTGGCTGTCGGCGCGCCGTTGGCGCGTTTGAAATCCGCCGAGTTCGGAATCGGCCGCACGCCTGCGCGCGCAAGATCACCGCCGGTCAGGATCGTTGCAACACCGGGCATGGCCAAAGCGTCCGCGCTATCGATGGCGCGGATGCGCGCATGCGGATGCGGCGAACGCACGAAGCACGCATGCAACTCGCCCGCGACCTTGACGTTGTCGGCGAAACGGCCCTGGCCGCGCAACAGCGCATCGTCCTCGACGCGCTTGACGGACCTGCCGCTACCGAAGCGGCTCGCGGATGACGCAGTCATCGATCGTGACCTTTCGATTCGTCAAACATGGATTTTGCCATTGCGAGCGGCGCGGCGTTCAACGGTGATAACCTGACCGCGGTGCTGCGTTCGCGTGGCGCAAGTGAACACATCGTGAAGGAGGCCGCATGGCGTCGAATCCTCCGCAAGCGTTGCGCCTGACGTTCGCGTGGCAGGGCGCGCAGGTCCGGTTGGTCGGGAGCGAGCGCGTAGCGATGATCGCGCCGGGGTCGCTCACGACACCGCCTGAGCCGGGACAGACCGGTTACTGGTTCGAAGTGCATGATGCCACCGGACGCGTCATCTATCGGCGTCCCTTGCACAAGCCGATTCGCACCGACGTCGAGGCGTTCTCGCCGGACACGCAACCTTCGATTGCACGCGTGCCGGTTGCGACCAGCGAAGGCCGATTCACGCTGCTGATTCCCGACACCGCGGACGGGCAGACGTTCGCGCTGCATGGCCCAAGCGACCCGGCGCGCGCGGACGAGCCGGCCGGCGAATTGCTTCGGCTCGACGTCGACGCGCTGCGGCGCTTCAAGCCGCCGCGAGGAACGCGGCCATGACGGCAGCCGACGGGTTCGTCAGCGGCGTGCAGAAGATCGTCGACCACGGTATCGATTCGTCACGCTACAACGTCGTGGTTCTCGGCGACGGGTATCGCGCCGCGGACATCGCGAAGTACCACGCGGACGTGCAGGCGTTCGTCGATGCGTTTCGGCAGACCGCGCCGTTCGGAGACCTGTGGTGCGGCATCAATGTTCATCGCGTCGACATTGTCTCGACCGACACCGGCGCCGACGATCCGCTGACGTGCAGCGACGGCAGCGCCGGCAGCGGTGCAACGCCGCACACGTATTTGGATGCGACGTTTTGCGGCGACAACGCGATCCGCCGCCTGTTGACATGCGACAGCGTACGTGCGCGCAGCGTCGCACAGTCGCAGGTGCCTGCGACGCACCTGACGCTCGTCATCGTCAATTCACCGCTCTACGGCGGCTCCGGCGGTGACATCGCGACGTTCTCGACCGCTCCTGGGGCGGCCGAGATCGCGCTGCACGAAATCGGGCATTCGGCGTTCGGACTCGCCGACGAATACGAGTACTACGCAGGCTGCGGCAGCGGCGAAGCCGGTCACGACGTCTACGCCGGCGGCGAGCCGGTCGAGCCTAACGTCACGCGAAACACGAATCGCGCGACGATCAAGTGGCGATCGGTATTGACGGCGCCGCAGGACCCGTTACCGACAACCGCCAATGCCAACTGCGCGCAGTGCGATCCGCAGGGCAACCCGCGCGCCACCGATTACGTCGGCGCGTATGAGGGCGGCCGGTACATGCATTGCGGCTGCTATCGGCCCGCGTACGACTGCCGGATGCGCACGCTCGGCCGGCCCTTCTGCGGCGCCTGCCAGAAGACCATACGCGACACGCTCGCGCCTTACCTGCCGCTGGCGTGGCAGGGACTGTGGTGGAAATCGCCGGCGGCATCCGAATCGGGCTGGGGGCTGAATGTCGCGCACCAGGGCGACATCGTGTTCGCGACGTGGTTCACGTACGACGGCACCGGCAAGGCGTGGTGGTTGTCGATGACCGCACCGCTCGTCAGTGGGGGCAATCGGTTCTCGGGCACGTTGCACGCAACGCACGGGCCGCCGTTCAACGCCGTGCCGTTCAATCCGGCACAGGTCGTTGCGACGCCGATTGGCACCGGCACGCTGACATTCAACGATGCAGACAACGGCACGTTTGCGTACACGGTGAACGGCGTCAGCCAATCGAAGACCATTACGCGACAAGTGTTCGGACCGTTGCCGGCGTGTCGCTTCGGCACGCAATCGAATCTCGGCGCGGCGACGAACTACCAGGATCTATGGTGGAACGCGCCAGCGGGGTCGGAGTCGGGTTGGGGCATCAACATCACGCACCAAGGCAGCACGCTGTTCGTGACGTGGTTCACGTACGACGTCGACGGGTCGCCGCTCTGGCTGTCCGCGACGGCGCAGAAGACCGCTGCGATGACGTACGCTGGAACCCTTTACCGTACGACCGGACCCGCTTTCAACGCCAATCCGTGGAATCCGGCCGCCGTTACCGCGACGGCGGTGGGCCCGGTGACGCTGACGTTCGCCAACGGCAACGCTGCGACGTTCGCCTACACGGTCAACGGCGTGAGCCAGGTGAAACAGATCACGCGGCAGGTCTTTCAGGCGCCGGGCACCGTGTGCCGCTGATTCGAATCGCGCAAGCCGCGCGAGCCTAGCGGCGCGAAGCCGCGTTCAACGCGACGGCCTCGCGAATCAGCGCTTTGAACGCCGTCTCATCGATGGCGTCGCCTTCGTGCAGGTCGATCGCACGACGCGCATTGCCCTCGAGACTGGCGTTGAAAAGACGCTTGGGGTCCTGAAGTTGCGCACCCTTCGCGAACGTCAGCTTGACGACGCTCTTGTAGGTCTCGCCGGTGCAGATCATTCCATCGTGATACCAGACCGGTACGCCTCGCCACTTCCACTCCTCGACGACTGCGGGAACCGCTTGCTTGATGAGCGTTCGGACCCTCGACAGCGTTTCGCCGCGCCAATCCCCCAGCTCCTGGATTCTCGCGTCGATGCGCTGAGAAGGAGAGTCGTCACGCTTCGGGTTGCTGGTCTTTTTCATCGCTCAGTTCGAGGGCTGCACGAGCGCCGATCTCGCCTTTTCCGCGCGCTCGACGAGTCGCGGTGCCTCGATCCGCTCGGCCCACGCCGAAAAGCTGTCGGTCGGTCCGGACCACGCCATTGCATCGACGTTGGCGAACACGCGCACGTCGGTGCGCAACGTCGCAAGCCGCTTGAACAACAGCGCTTCGTCGCGGCGGACGTCGAGCAGCGTCTTGGGAAAGTTCTCGATGGCGCCATAGCGGTTCAGCAGTTGTGCGGCGGTGATGGAGCCGATCCCGGCGATGCCCGGATAGCCGTCCGCCGCGTCACCGACCAAGGCGAGGTAATCCGGGATCAGCCTCGGCGCGACGCCGTACTTCTCGCGCACGCCGTCGGCATCGAGAATCCTTTTCGAGCGCCGGTCCATCTGCACGACCCGCGCGTCGTCGACGCATTGCGCGAGGTCCTTGTCGGGCGTCCAGATACACACCTTCTCGACGCGGCGATCGCGCGCCGCCGCATGCGCCGCGGACGCAAGCGCGTCGTCCGCCTCGAATTCGACCATCGGCCACGTGACGACGCCGAGCGCCACGAGCGCGTCCTCCAGAGGATGGAACTGCGCGAGCAACGCCCCGTCGATACCCGCGCCCGTCTTGTAACCCGACCACAAGTCGTTGCGAAACGATTCAATGACAT
>JAICVH010000127.1 GCA_025935435.1 Burkholderiales bacterium | reverse complement strand
GCTTTCACCCCCCCCCCAACACCCCCCCCCGCCCTTTTCTGTCGGCGCGTCTACTCAACCCTAACCCGCTGCGCCACCTGAGGGGGCCGGGCCCCGCGGCCCCGCCCCCCCCCACGACGATGTCGTCAGCTTTGCCGGACGAGCCAGAGCCGAAGCTGATTGTCCGGACTCTGCTTGAGGTCCACGCCCTTCTTCGACGCCCACGTCACCGGTTGCTGATGCAGCGGAATGTAGACGGTGTCATTGCGCATGATGGTCACGGCCTCGCCGATCAGAGCCTTGCGCTTTTCGACATCGAGTTCGGACGCGATCTTCGGCAGCAGTGCGTCGAACGCCGGGTTCGAGTAGCCACCGGCGTTGAGGCCGCCGGCCGACTTGGTGCGCGTCGCGGCGGTGTCGAAGAGGATCGCGTACGCGTCGGCCATCGGCAGTCCTGCATGTCCCATCATGTACAGCGAGATGTCCTGCGTATTGAGCCGTACGTTCCACTTGGCGGCCGGCTCGAACTGCGGCGTGATCTTGATGCCAACGCGCCCGAGCATGGAGACGATCGCAAGGCAGATCTGCTCGTCGTACACATAGCGATCGTTCGGACACTGCATGCCGACGGTGAATCCGTTCGGGTAGCCAGCTTCCGCGAGCAGCTTCTTCGCCGCTTCCGGGTTGTAGGGAAGCGTGCGCGCGTTGAGGCCTTGCGGCGCACTGTTCAATGCCGGCGACACGACCATGCCCGCCGGCCACGACACGCCGCGCATGACCGAGCGCTTGATCGCCTCGACGTCGATCGCCTGGTAGAGCGCCTTCCGCACGCGGATGTCCTTGAAGGGATTCTTGCCCTTGACGTCGGAGTACAACAGCTCGTCACGGTGCTGGTCCATGCCGAGGAAAATCGTGCGGAGCTCAGGACCCTGCACGACGGTGAAGGTGCCGGAGCTGTTGATCCGCTGGACATCCTGCAGCGGCACGCTGATCGTCGCGTCGAGCGCGCCGGACAAAAGCGAAGACGTCCGCGTCGCATCGGACTTGATCGGCGTGAACACGACCTCGGTCAGGTTGTGCTTCGGCTTGTCCCACCACGTCGGGTTGGCGACAAGCACCGTCTTCACGTCGACCTCGCGTGACTTCAGCACGAACGGTCCGGTGCCGTTGGTATTGCGGTTCGCGAAGTTCTCCTTCTTCTGCTGCAGGTCGCTCGCCTCGGTTGCGCCGTTCGCCTCGCACCACGACTTGCTCATGATCGTGAGATTCAGGAGCTCGTTCAGAAGGAGCGGAAATGGCGCGCGGGTCTCGACGTCGACCGTATACGGATCCACCTTGCGCACGTCCTTCACGTCGCCCAGATTGAGCTTCGATATCGAGCCCGGTGTCTGAACGCGCTGCCAGCTGAACACGACGTCGTCGGCGGTGAACGGCTCGCCATTGTGGAACTTGACGTTACGGCGCAGGTTGAAGCGCCAGACGGTCGGACTCACCGACTGCCACGATTCGGCGAGCGCCGGCTCGATCTGGACCTTCTCGTTGAATCGCACCAGCGCTTCGTAGATGTTGTTCATGAACGCGTTGGTGAACGAATTGTTGGTCGAATACGGGTCCATCGACAGCGCGTCGAGCGACGACGTCCATGTGAACGTCTTCGCGTCGGCGAGCGCCGCGCTGAGCGCGACCGACACGGCGAGCGCGGCTGCAAGCAAATGCCTTTTCATGGTTCACCTCCTGCTGTGGAATCGGAATCGACCGCTCGCGCGTCGCGTCGGCCTGGATTGCGGGGAACGCTTTCATGCGCCGCCGAAGCGGCCGCGGCGCCGGAGACGGACAGCGCTTCGGACAAATCGACGCGGCGCGGCTCGTCGTCGAGGCGCAACTGCCGTTCGCAGCCGTCGAGGTGGTCCTCCATCAGCTGCTCGGCACGCGCGTGATCGCCTGCATCGAGCGCATCGAGGATCTCGAGATGCTCGTGGAACGAACAGGCGTCGATCGCGGGCACGTCGTAGAGCGCGAGCATGAGCGACGTCTGTGCGACCAGTCGCTTCATGTGCTGCTCGAGCGTGGCGTTGCCCGTGGCGTGCGCGAGATCGAGATGGAACTTGCCCGCCAGCCTGATGTATTTCGGCGTGTCTCCGCGGCGCTTCGCATCCCGCTCCTCGGCGATCTGCGCGCGCAGCCGATCGATCGCCTGTCGGTCGAGCCGCCCCGCGACCCGCCGCGCAATCCCCGCCTCCAGGATGCGCCGCAACTCGAACACATCGCGCGTTTCCGCCACCGAGGGTTTTGCGACGAAGGCGCCGCGATTGGGAATGAGATCGACGATCTGCTCGGCGGCGAGGCGGCCGAGCACCTTGCGGACAACGCCGCGCGTGACGTCGAAGATGCGGCACAGCTCTGCCTCAGGCAGCTTCGTCCCCGGGGGAAGCCGGTGCTCGTAGATCGCGTCGGCGACGCGTCGTTGCATGTCGGCCTCGTCGCCGGCCGCGTCGGTGTCGAGCATCTGCATTTTTTGGCGGTTGAGGGAGCGCGCGGTGCGCGGCGGGCGGGCGCCCATGCCGCGTCCGCGGATTGTGCACGATTTGTGGCCGCCCGTGTCAAGTTTGTTCACAAAACGGCCGCAAACCCCACGCCCAAGCCTGTGAGGCCTGAACCTGAGGGCAGCTCCCTGGGGGGGGCGACTGGGCGAGGGCAAGGCAGTACACGAGACCCTGCCCGTACGAGTGAAGCGGGCAGCGCGTCGCGGCTGGCCGCAATTGGTACGACTACGCGGGGCTACATCGCCGAGGACGCGTTCGGGGACGTCCGCGCCCGTTGGCGACCTCGGCCGCCCGTCTACTTCACGCCGATCAACTCGACGTCGAAGATGAGCGTCGCATTGGGCGGAATCACGCCACCCGCGCCGCGCTCGCCGTACGCCATCTGCGCCGGAATGACGAGTGTGCGCTGACCGCCGACCTTCATGCCTGCGACACCCTCGTCCCAGCCCTTGATCACGCGACCCGCGCCGAGAACGAATCCGAAGGGCTCGCCTCGATCGCGTGAGCTGTCGAACTTCGCGCCGTGCGAATCGGGCTTCGATGTGTCGTAGAGCCAGCCCGTGTAGTGGACTACAACCGACTTGCCCGCGCTCGCTTCGATGCCAGTACCCTGTTTCACATCGATTTTCTGTAGTTCGTTCCGTGTGGCATCCAACTTGCTGGTCCTTTGTCCGGTAGCGGCTTGCTGCGCGGCTGCCGGCACGCCGGCGAGTGCCGCGCATGCGGCCAGGATGAGTGCTGCACCTACGTTGCGCCGCGCGTGCTGCGACGGCGAGCGGTAAAAAAACATCGAGCGGAGCCCTTTGGAAAAGCGCCGCGGAAGTGCGGCGACGAGCGCTGCGATACGGCGATAACCCATTTTATCTGACGAGTGATGTTCGGCTTCCTGAACCCCGGCGTACGTGATGCAGCCGACCCGATCGTATCCGCGAAAGCGGCTGCCGGCTGGCTGAGCGAGTTGCCGTCGCTCGACATCGTCGCGCGGCAACAGCTCGTGTTGCGCGCGTTCGACGGCATGCGGCAGTCGCGGCGGCCCGTCGATTTCGCGCGCGCGCAAGCGTTGCAGTACACCGATGCGGCACTCGGCGCGGACCGCCGGCAGCTGTTCAAGCAATACGTCGAAAGCCTCGAAACGGCGCCGAAGGTTTCCGAACGCATCTGGCAGGCGAGCCTCGATCTCGCGCAGGGCTTCATCGGCGCATATCAGAACGTACTCGAAACGGCGCTCGCACCGTCCGCGTACCCGCGCTGGAAGAGCCACGTTCCCATCCTGTTCGCGCGCCTCGTTCATTACTACGGCACCGATGCGAAGCTTCGCGTCTGCCGGCATGAACGCTGGATACCGGCGAAGTGGGTCGAGCTGCACCGAACGCTGCTGCGCGCGTCCGAACTCGGCATCGAGCGCGTGCCCACGTCCCTTGGCGGCGGCCACGGCACCGGCACGCAATGGACGGTCGAGCAGGAGTACGTGTACGTGCTGCTGATCCATCAGTTGAACAGCGGCAATCTGTCGCCCGCAAATCTCGACTGGGCAGCGACGCAGATCCGCATGTGGAGCCGCCGCCTCGAGCTCGTCGCGTTGCCGAAGACGATGGAAGGCTTCTTCGTCGATCTCGCCGGCCGCAGCGGGCTCGCGCGACGCACCGGACAGGATTCCGGCGCGATGCTGCGCTATCTGGACACGACTGCGCTCGCGGAGCAACTCGACATCACGCTCGCTGCGCTGCGCCATTCAGAAGAAACCGATCAGGGACCGGTCGGGCCGATCAATCAGCAACGGGCGATCATCCTCGACAAGGCCCGCGCAGCGATCGCGCCGAATCTCAATACCGACATGCGCCGCGACCCGCGGACGCCGTGCGTCGTCGCAGCGCGCGTGCGGATCGGTCTGACTCGCATTCAGCAGGAACTGAGCAAGCCGGTTTCCAATCCGCCCGCGCCGGACACCGTCAGCAACGAGCAGATCGAAGTCTATGCAGTCGCGGGACCGGTGCGTACCAAAGCGCAGGTTCCCGAGGAAGCCGACACGCTGTCGCACAGTCTCGCGACGTTTTCCGACCCGCTGTGGCAGGTCAAGGATCGCAGTGTCGCGGGCCTGCGCATCTATGCAGGCAGCGGTGTCGGGCAGTCGTTGACATTGGGTGCGCTCGTCGCCGTCCGGCAGTCCGACGGTTCCGCCTGGGTGCTCGGCGTCGTGCGCCGACTGAACAAGCTCTCCACCGACGAAGTGGAGGCGGGGGTGTCGATCATTGCCGAGCGCCTGGTTCCGGTCACGCTGCATGCGCGCCGGGAGGTCAAGGAAGGCATGGGCATCGTCGTCAACGGCTTCGACGCGTCGATGCTCGGACCCCGCATCGATGGACTGTACCTGCCGCCACCTTCGCGACCGGACAAACCGCTCGTCGTCAAGACGGTGATCGTTCCGACACACGAATACGCCGAAGGGCGAAAAGTGATCCTGATGACCGGGCGCTCGATCTACACGGTGGCGCTGCGGCAGCTCGTCGAGCAGCGTGCCGACTGGAGCTGGGTCGCGATCTCGATCATCGAGAAGCTCCCGCGCGGCTAGCGTCAGACTCGAGTTTCGTGGGGCTCGGCGAAAGTCGAGTCTGACCCTACTTTCGCGCGCAGACGCGTCGGAACAACCGAGGAGTGACCGCGGTTCTACTGGTCGAGCGGCCGGAAACGCAATTCCAGGCTGCGTTGAAAGAGGTCTGCCGGGACGGCGCGCGGCAACGGCGACGCCTTCAATATTGCGCGCTGCACGGCATCGTCGTACGCACGAACGCCGCTCGATTTGCGCAGCTTGACATCGATGATCTCCCCGGTCGGCAGCTGCACGACATCGAACACGGCTTCCGGATTCCCGGGAATGTCTGGCGGCAGGTTGATGTAGCCGCGGATGCGGCTGCGGATCTTGTCGATCCAGTCGAGCTGGGCCTTGCTGCGTGCGGCGCCGGCGGCCGCCTGCGCGGCGCGCGCGCGCGCTTCCTGATCGGCCTGCGCGCGTAACTGCGATTCCCGCTCGGCCTGCGCGCGCATTTGCGACTCGCGCTCAGCTTGTGCGCGCATCTGCGATTCGCGTTCCGCCTGCGCGCGGATCCGCGTTTCACGCTCCGCCTGTGCGCGCATCGCTTCGAGCTGCTGCGCCTGCCGCTGGCGCAGTTCGGCCTGGCGGCGCTCCTCGCCCTTCTTTTCTTCCGCCTCCTTGCGCAGTTGCTCGCGCTCCCGGCGTTCGCGCTCGGCCTCTTCCTGCTGGCGCCGCTCGGCGTCGCGCTTCGCCTTCAGCGCGATTTCGGCTTCGCGCGGGTCCGGCCGCTCCACGACGGGTGGCTTGGGTACCGGGCGCGGCTCCGGTTGCGGCTCGACCTTCGGTGGCGCGGGTTGCGGCTCGACGCGTGCCTTCGGCGTCGGCGGAGGAGGCGGCGCGTACAACTCGGCGGTCACCGCCTCGGGCCTGCGGTTCTGCCATGAAACGGAGAACACCAGCACGCCGACGAACAGCAGATTGACGACGAGCGCGAGGATCAATGCCGTCCACTTGCCGCGCGACGCGTGCGCGCGCTGCGGGCGGTCGGATGTGAACGCGAGCATCGGCGGGCGCTACGACGCAGTCGGTCGCGCCAGCAAACCGACCTTTCTCACGCCGCCTTGCTGCAACTGGTCGAGGATGCCGATGACCTCCTCGTAACGCGAGCCCTTGTCGGCATCGATCACTACAGGCTGCTCGCGCCCTGCCTGCATCGCGACCACCTGCTGGACCAGCGTGTCGAGCGTCACTTTCACCTCGCGCCCGTTCGCCTGCGAGCGGTCGCGCAGCGTGATCGACTTGTCGGGTTTCAGGCGCACGACGAGCGGGTCAATCGGTGTCGTCAGCTTGCTGCCTACCGACGGCAGCTCGATCTCACCCGGCGCGATCAGCGGCGCGGTCACCATGAAGATGACGAGCAGCACCAGCATCACGTCGATATAGGGCACGACGTTGATCTGGTTGATCGACTTGCGCGCGCGCCGCATCGCTTAAGCCTGCCGCTGAAGAATGTTCGAGAATTCCTCGATGAACGTCTCGAAGCGAACGGCGAGTCGATCGACGTCGTGCGTGAAGCGGTTGTAGGCAACGACCGCCGGTATCGCCGCGAACAGGCCAATCGCCGTGGCAATCAGCGCCTCGGCGATGCCTGGCGCGACATTGGCGAGCGTCGCCTGACTGACGTTGGCGAGACCGCGAAACGCGTTCATGATTCCCCACACCGTGCCGAACAGGCCGATGTAGGGCGACACCGACCCGACGGTGGCGAGCCCGGCGAG
>JAICVH010000360.1 GCA_025935435.1 Burkholderiales bacterium | reverse complement strand
CGTCAGCGCGGCAAACAATGTCCAGCCGAGCGCCTCTGCGGGCTGTCCCGCCCGCGCCATCGCGAAGCCGTCCCAGAGCAGCGGGACGTCCATCGGCTCGCCGGGAATGCGAAACAGGATCGACGTGATCGCGCCGCCGTAGGTGCCGGACACGTACATCGCCGTCAGCAGAATGATCGACGGCGTGATCGCCATCCCGTACGTGAACGGCAGCGCCAGCACGACACCCATGACGAGCGTAAGACCAGGGAGCACCGCGACCAGCATGCCGACGACGAGACCGACGACGAGCGCGGTGAAGTTGACCGGCGTCAGCACGTGCAGGAAGCCGCCCGCGAGCAGCTGCAGGACGTCGAGCATGCGTCAGCCCGGCACGCGCATCAGCGAATCCCCATCAACTGCATCATCGCAAGCGACACCGCGGAGAACGGCGGACTGCCGATCGGCAGCGACAGATAGACGACGCGCATGAACACGAACATGAACACGAACGCGCCGGACAATGCGACGGCTACGATGACCGGCCAGCGTCGGTACCGTCCGGTGCGGATCAGGAGCGCAATGTAGAGCACCGTGTCCAGGAAAAACCCCAACGTGCCGAGCAGCGCGACGTAGGCGATCGTCAACGCGATTCCGGTGATGAGCAGCCGCGGATAGCGGCGCGGCGGTGCCGCATCACGTTCGCGTTCCGGACGCGGGTCGAGGACGTCCTCGAGCGGGTCCGGGTCCGATAACGTGCGCCGCCGTAACACGCCGACGATGCGCACGACACAACTGATGACGATCAGCGCGAGAATCGCCCGCGGCCAGACATCGGGGCCGGGGCGATCGCCGCGCGGCGTGAACCCGAAATGCAGCGCGTTCCACGTGAGGAACGCGGCCGCACCGAGTATCAGGACGTACGGAACGAGCGCGCGATAGCGTGGGTTCATGCCGCGATGTCGCGCCCGCGCATCGGCGCTACGCCATCGCGCGGCGGTTACGTCGGCGCACCCCGGCCGCGATTATTTTTTCGGAATCGATGCGATGATCTTCTTCGCATCCTCGAGCCACGCCTGCATGTAGCGGATCGAGTCGCTGCCGGCAATGAAACTGCTCTCGTCGGCGTACTGTTCCTTCAGATACGCCTTGAAGTCCGCGGACGCCGCGGCCTTCGCAAGCGCATCGGACAAGAGCTTCACGTGCGACGGATCGGTGCCGGCCTTGACCAGGATCACGCGGAACTGCGGCAACGTGATGTTGTGCCCGAGCGCGGTCGATACGGGAACGCCGGGAAAGTGCGAGACGTTCGTTCCGTAGAAAAAGATCAGCGGCCGAATCTGCTTGGTGTCGACGAAGTTGCGAACGTCCCCCGCCTGTTCGTAGAGCAGGTCGGCGTGACCGCCGAGAACGGACGTATAGCGCTCACCCGGCTTGGCATACGGCACGGAATTCAGCTTGAGCCCCTTGGCCGCGAAATAGTTGACGGTGATGTCGTCCGGGCTGTTGAAGCCGGTGACCGCGACCTTCAGCGGCTTTTCCTTCGCCGCCTTCTCCACGTCCGCCCACGTCTTGTACGGGCCGTTCTCCGCAGCGAAGAAACCCGACGCCTGCTGAATGACGATGCCGAGCGGGATGAAATCGGCGAGCTTCAGCTTCGCATTCGGTTCGGCGAGCAACGCAAACGTATCGCCGGTCATCACCTCGATCGTGTAGCCGTCGGGACTCGCGGACATGAGCTTCGCGTGGCCCGTCTGGCCGGTCGCGCCCGCGACGTTGATCACCGGAAGCGATACCTTGAGCTCCGCCTCCAGGAGCTGGCCGAGCTTGCGAGCGACCTGATCGGCACCACCGCCGGGCCCCCAGGGCACGATGAATTCGATCGGCCGCGACGGGTAACGATCCTGCGCTGCCGCGACGCCGGCACACATGGCCGATGCGACGAGCGCGGCTGACAACGACAGCTTCCATGCAGCAAACGAATGCATGTATTCCTCCAGTCGTGATGCGCGGCGCAGTCTGATGCTGCACTCGCGCGGGTCTACGGGGTCAACGAGAACGCCGATAGAGCGCGCGTGAATGGCTTGCCGACCGCCGAATTGGGTCCCCCGCCTGTGCCGTCCCGACCGTCATCCTGAACCTGGGTTCAAGATTGGTCGCCTGCCGGGACCATCAGGCGCTTCCACGTGGGAACGCACACCGGTCCACATATGGCTCGGCAACCTCGCTACGAGAGCATTGGTTCAAAGAACGTATGGCCGGATCGAACACCGCAGGGGATTGAAAATCGCGCACGGCAGACCGCGAAACGCTACCGCCCGATACCCGGTGCTAGAAAAGCTTTTCCTGTCCGGCGAGCACCTGGTCGATCGCCGTTTGCATCGACTGGATTCTACGCCGCGCCGAGTCACCGTCAATCGCCGTGTCGCCCGACGTTGTCGCCGCAGGCCGCGCCGCACGTCGCTCGCGCAGCAGTTCGTGTGCGAAGTTGAGCGCCGTCATCACGGCGATGCGGTCGGTACCGGTCACTTTCCCGGCATCGCGGATTTCCCGCATGCGACGGTCGAGCAGTGCGACCGCCTCGGTCAGTTCGTCGCGTTCGCTTTCCTTGCAGGCGACCTTGAATTCGCGACCGAGGATCGTGATGTCGAGCGTGATCGTGCGGGCTGTAGCGCTCATTGCGCGAATCCCATCGCGGTCGCGTCGGCGACGTTGCTCATTCGTGCACCTTGGAAATCAACGCATCGAGCCGCGCCGTTGCCTGCATCACCCGCCCGTTCAGCTCGCGATTGCGCTCCTGAAGTGCGAGGAGTTCGCGCCGCAGGATGTCGTTCGCCTCCTGCAGTTCGCGGGTGAATGCGATCAGCGTTTCAACGCGCGCCTCAAGCGCGGCAAGTTCCGCTTCCATGCTGAGCGCGACTATAGGGGTCGCGTCGTCGCGGCGTCAACCACGCAGACGGACGGTCAGCGCGAAGCTTCGTGCCGTGCGGCGTGCGCGTCGTCGGTTGCGAGCGGCGCGTAGCGGATGGACACGATTTCGAGCTCTTCGACGCCGCCCGGCGTGCGCAGCGTGACGGTGTCGCCTGCGCGCGCCTTCATCAGCGCGCGCGCCATCGGCGAGATCCAGCTGATGTAACCGCGGTCGGTGTCGATTTCGTCGACGCCGACGATGCTGATCGTGCGTTCGTCGCCATTCTCGCTGGCGATGGTGACCGTCGCGCCGAAGAACACCTGCGACTCGGCGTCGTCATCACGCGGTGCGGCCGGATCGACGACTTCGGCATCGTCGAGACGTCGGACGAGGAAGCGGATGCGCCGGTCGATTTCGCGCAGCCGCTTCTTGCCGTAGATGTAATCGCCGTTTTCGGAACGATCGCCGTTGCCCGCGGCCCACGCCACGGTCGCGACCAGCTGCGGCCGCTCGTTCGTCACCAGGTGGTCGAGCTCCCGGCGCAGCCGTGCGAAGCCGCCAGGTGTCATGTAATTGCGCGCTCCGGCAGGCAGCGGCGACGGCTGCGGCGCATCGTCGTCGTCCGCATCGGACGTCTCTTCACGCGTGAAGGCCTTGTTCATCGGATGTGACTTCGGGGTCGGAGGATCAGGTCGCGGGCGCTTTCGATGAACCGTCGATGAGGATTGTCGCGCGCCTAGTTCCTCCGACCCCAAAGTGCTCCGCAAGT
>JAICVH010000487.1 GCA_025935435.1 Burkholderiales bacterium | reverse complement strand
CTGGATCGCCTGGCCCGCGGCGCCCTTGACGAGGTTGTCCTCGACGACGATGACGAGCGCGAGGTCCGAATCGGGCGGACGGTGCACGGCGATGCGCAGCGTGTTCGACGCCCGCACACTGCGCGTTTCGGGGAGCGATCCCGGTGGCATCACGTCGATGAACGGCTCTCCGCGGAAGCGCGCTTCGTAAAGCGCCTGCAGATCGACATCGCGATCCTTGAGCGGCGCGTACAACGTCGCGAGGATGCCGCGGATGATCGGCGTCAGGTGCGGCGTGAAGACCAGGCGTACCGCTTCAGCGCTCGCACGGTTCAGGCCCTGCACGATCTCGGGCAGGTGACGATGCCCGGCGACACCGTATGCCGCAAAGTTATCGGATGCTTCCGAAAACGACAGCGACAACTCGGCCTTGCGGCCCGCGCCGGAAACGCCGGACTTGCAGTCGGCGATCAGATGTTGCGTGTCGACGATTCCTGCCTCGAGCAGCGGCAGAAATCCGAGCTGCACGGCCGTCGGGTAGCAGCCGGGATTGCCGACGATGCGCGCCTTGCGGATCGACTCGCGGTTGATCTCCGGAATACCGTACGCGGCCTCGCTGAGCAGCTCGGGGCACGCATGCGGCATCTTGTACCAACGCTCGAACTGCGCCGCGTCCTGAAGCCGGAAATCGGCCGCCAAATCGATGATCCGCACGTCGGCAGCAAGCAACTCGCGCGCTTGCGCCATGGCGACGCCGTGCGGCGTCGCGAAGAACACGACGTTGCACGCGGTAAGGCCCGCATCTTTCGGATCGCAGAACGCGAGGTCGTAGCGGCCGCGCAGGCTGGGAAACATCTGCGCGACGGGCGTGCCGGCGTCCTTGCGGGACGTGATCGCGCGCACGTCGGCTTCGGGATGCTGCGCGAGCAGGCGCAAGAGCTCGACACCGGTGTAGCCGGTGCCGCCCACGATCCCGATCTTGATCATCCGTTTCTCCCGACGCGAACGGACATTCTATGCGTGCTCGCGTTGCCTCGCCGAGCGGATCGGACGAGGCAGGATGCGCCGGTCAGCGCTTCGAGAACTGCTTGCGGCGGCGCGCCTTGTGCAGGCCGACCTTCTTGCGCTCGACTTCGCGCGCATCGCGCGTGACGAGCCCCGCTTTCGACAGCGTGGGCTTGAGCTGCGTGTCGTATTCGATCAGCGCACGCGTGATGCCGTGCCGGACGGCGCCGGCCTGGCCAGATTCTCCGCCGCCGCTCACGTTCACCATGATGTCGAACGTCTTCTCGTGGTTGGTCAGGACCAGCGGCTGACGCACCACCATGCGCCCCGTTTCACGAGTAAAGAACTCGTCGACGGGCTTGTCGTTAACGACGATCTTGCCATCGCCGCGCTTCATGAATACGCGCGCGACGGAAGTCTTGCGCCGTCCGGTGCCGTAGTTGTAGTTGCCGATCATGGGTTCGTGTCGAAAGTGGGCAGGCGGCGGCGCCTACCGGGTCAGATGTCGAGGGGCTGCGGCTGCTGTGCCGAATGCGGATGCGACGCGCCTGAGTAACACTTGAGCTTCTTGATCATCGCGTAACCGAGCGGGCCCTTGGGCAGCATGCCCTTGACCGCCTTTTCGAGCGCGCGTCCGGGAAACTTCGCCTGCATGTCCGCGAAGGACATCGTGCGGATGCCGCCCGGGTAGCCGCTGTGCCGGTGATACAGCTTGTCATCGGCCTTGTTGCCGGTGACGCGGAGCTTCTCGACGTTCGTCACGACGATGAAATCGCCGGTGTCCATGTGCGGCGTGTAGATCGCCTTGTGCTTGCCGCGAAGCCTTGCTGCGATCCCGGTCGCGAGCCGCCCGAGCACCTTGTCGGACGCGTCGACGACGTACCAGGCGTGCGTGATGTCGCGAGGCCGGGCGGAGAACGTTTTCATGGGGAAATCCTGTCGATACGGCCACAAGAGCCACGCGGGCCGCAAATTCAGCAAAGTCGATGATTGTACTATGCTTTCGATCCGCCGGTCAATGCGCCAAGCCGGCGGCGCGACGATGCGTTGCGGACGCATAAAAAAGTGGCGCGGTCGAGTCGACCGCGCCCAGGATTCCACCATAGGAGGAGAATGGAGGAATGCGTTCGCGGTGCCGAAGGAGGAGGACGGCGTGATCGCGAACGACCCAAGTGTTCCATATTGCGCTGCACAATGCAAGTGGCATAAAGTGGCCCAAGACGAAGGGCGGCGTTTGGACGATCGGCGGCGGGCAGTAATACAACATCGTGGCTCGGCGAGCGGGGTCAAACACGCAGACGCGGCCGGCCCCGGCAGCCGGGCCGAATGGCCCGAGGGTGGCCGATCACTGTACCTATGAGAACACGCGTCAAATGGGTCGAGCAGGTGTCGTTCGTGGCCGAGAGCGGCAGCGGCCACGCCGTCGTCGTCGATGGCGCACCCGAAGCCGGCGGCCGGAACGTCGGCATGCGGCCGATGGAGCTCTTGCTGGCCGGCGCGGCCGCCTGCACGGCGTTCGACGTCGTCTGGATCCTGAAGCGCGCCCGCCAGCCCATTGCGGATTGTGTCGTCGATGCCGAAGCCGAGCGGGCGCCCGTCGAGCCCAAGGTCTTCACGCGCATCCACCTGCGCTACGCGATCGCCGGTCGGGGGCTCGACGCGCGTCAGGTCGAGCGCGCGGTCAAGCTGTCGAAGGAGAAATACTGCTCGGCCACGATCATGCTGGGTCAGGCCGCCGAGATCACGTACGACGTACGCGTGATTGACGGGGACCGCGTCGATACGGACGCGGCAGCGACTATTTCGAATCCCGCAGCAGTCGGATAAGGCTCGACGTA
This sequence comes from Burkholderiales bacterium, assembly GCA_025935435.1. Lineage (GTDB taxonomy): Bacteria > Pseudomonadota > Gammaproteobacteria > Burkholderiales > Casimicrobiaceae > VBCG01. Next base: position 86 of record JAICVH010000487.1, on the reverse strand, counting down.
TCCCAGCGGCCGCCACCGCGCGCCTGCACGCGCGCGTAAAGCTGGTCGACGAGCGCAGTTACCGGCAACGCGGCACCGTTCTCGCG
>JAICVH010000245.1 GCA_025935435.1 Burkholderiales bacterium | reverse complement strand
GATGGGCGCGTTCGAACTGATGGATCTGATCGGCAATGACGTCAACTACGCAGTCACGCGCAGCGTCTGGGAAGCGTATTACCACGACCCGCGCTATGCGCCAGCGGTGCTGCAGCACGAGCGGGTGGCGGCGGGTTTTTTCGGGCGCAAGAGTGGACGCGGTTATTACGACTACGCCGCCGATGCACCGCCGCCGCGTGCGCGGACGGTCGCACCGCAGCGCGCACCGCGGCGAGTCGCCGTGCACGGCGATGCCGGGCTTTACGCACCGCTCGTTTCGCGGCTTGCCGCGGCGAATGTCGCTGTCGCACAGGCGTCGAGACTCGACGGATTTCCGGACGGCGCAATGCGCGCCGACGATGCCGTTGTCGCACTGTCCGATGGACGCACGGCGACCGTGCGAGCGGCAGCGACATCGACCCCGGCGCTCGTGCTGTTCGACCTTGCGCACGACTACGCGACTTGCACGCGAATCGCAGTCGCGGCCGCCGACGGCTGCCCACCTGACGCATTGGCGACAGCCGTCGGGCTCCTGCAGGCGGGCGGCATCGCCGTCTCGCAGGTCGACGATGTCCCGGGTCTCGTCGTTCTGCGCACGGTCTCCATGCTCGCCAACGAAGCGGCGGATGCCGTGACGCATCACATCGCGTCCGCGGCGGACGTGGACATCGCGATGCAAAAAGGCGTCAACTATCCGCGCGGGCCGCTTGCGTGGGCCGACGACGTCGGTGTCGCGCGCATCCGTGAGGTGTTGCATCACCTGGCGGTTCACTATGGCGAAGACCGCTATCGGATTTCACCGCTGATAACGCGGCGTCACGCGACCGGCGAACGGTTGTCTGCGCCGACGACGACGGAACCGCCTCGATGAGCATTCGACCCGATCAGCGCCCATCGGACGGCAGTTCGCCCTCAGCTGCGCCGGCGGACGCCCAGGCGCTGGCGGAGCGCGTGGCCCGGGCGATGTTCGACAGCGATGGCGCATCGCGCGGTCTCGGGATGACGATCGTGAGCGTCGGCCCGGGACACGCGGAAATGACGATGACGGTTCGCGAAGACATGCTGAACGGCCATGCGATCTGTCACGGCGGATTCATCTTCGTTCTCGCCGACAGCACGTTCGCGTTCGCATGCAACAGCTACAATCGCACTACGGTCGCGCAAGGTTGCACGATCGATTACGTCGCACCGGCGCACCGCGGCGACGTGCTGCACGCGCGAGGCACCGAGCGCAGTCGCACGGGCCGCACCGGCGTCTACGACATCGAGGTTCGCAACCAGCACGGCAAAACGGTCGCGCTCTTTCGCGGCAAGAGCTATCGGATCGACGGCCACGTCGTCGACGAGCCGCCCGTCCGCTGAAGAGGACTCGGATGCCCGTCAAGACACCGCGACCCGGCGATCTCGAGCCGATCGAAACGGCAAGCCGCGACGCGCTGATGGCGTTGCAGCTCGAGCGCCTGCGCTGGTCGCTCGAGCACGCGTACGGCAACGTTGCGCACTATCGGCAGGCGTTCGACCGCGCCGGCGTGCAACCCCGCGACCTGCATTCGCTCGACGATCTCGCGCGCTTCCCGTTCACCGTGAAGGCGGATCTGCGGCAGCATTATCCGTTCGGCATGTTCGCCGTGCCGCGCGAACAGGTGGTCCGCATCCACGCGTCGTCGGGCACGACCGGCAAGCCGACGGTCGTCGGCTACACGCGCAACGACATCGACACATGGGCGACGGTGATGGCGCGATCGATCCGCGCTGCGGGCGGGCGTCCCGGCGACATCGTGCATGTCGCTTACGGCTACGGGCTGTTCACCGGTGGCCTGGGCGCGCATTACGGCGCCGAACGGCTCGGCTGCACGGTCGTGCCGATGTCAGGCGGACAGACGGAGAAGCAGGTGCAGCTGATCCAGGATTTCCGGCCGGACATCATCATGGTGACGCCGTCGTACATGCTGGCGATCGCAGAAGAGATGCAGCGGCAGGGGATCGATCCGCGCGCGTCGTCGCTCGCGATCGGCATCTTCGGCGCCGAACCGTGGACACCGACGATGCGCACGTCGATCGAGTCGGTGATGGATATCGACGCCATCGACATCTACGGCCTGTCCGAAGTGATCGGCCCGGGCGTCGCGCAGGAGTGCATCGAGACCAAGGACGGTCTTACCGTCTGGGAAGACCACTTCTATCCGGAGATCATCGATCCCGACACCGGCGAGGTGTTGCCGGAAGGCGAAAAGGGCGAGCTCGTGTTCACGTCGCTCACCAAGGAGGCGATGCCGATCATCCGCTATCGAACGCGCGATCTGACGCGACTGTTGCCGGGTACGGCTCGCACGATGCGGCGCATCGAAAAGATCACCGGTCGCTCGGACGACATGATGATCATCCGCGGCGTCAACGTGTTCCCGACGCAGATCGAGGAGCTGATGTTGCGCGAAGCGTTACTCGCGCCGCATTACCAGGTCGAGATCACGCGACCGCGCAACCTGGACGAGATGACGGTGCTGGTCGAGCGCACGCCCGCGGCCGGCGGGTCCGATGCGGACGCTGCCGGCGAGCGCCTCGCGCACCTCATCAAGAACCTGATCGGCGTCACGGCCGCCGTGCGCGTGCTGCCGCCCGGCGGGATCGAGCGTTCGCTCGGCAAGGCGCGTCGCGTCGTCGACAAGCGCCCGCGTCACTAGCGTTCTTGCTCGCCTATGCAACGACCGGGCGACCCGGCGTCGAGGATGTCACGCGGCGGCCGGCTTGCCGGCGCGGCGCGCGGCGCGTGACTGCAGCAGGTCGTCGACTCGCGCCGCGACGTCCGCCCTCGGCTCGTCGTCGACGAAGCCCGCGACGCCAAGCGCGCGCAGGTGATCGGTCAGCGCGACGTTGTTGCGCACTTCGGCAGCGAGCGTCAACAGCACGGCGGGCGGCTCGACCGGCGTTCGCTCGTAGGCGAGGAGCACGCGATGCAGCTGCATCAGTGTGAGGCCGTCCTTTTGCGGCAGATCGAGCTCGAGCACCAGCACGTCGAACTGCAGCGACTCGAGTTTGGCGAGCGCAACGTCACCGTCGGCTGCTTCGACGACGGCGACGTTCTCCGCCTCGATCAGCGTGCGGAGCACGTGCCGGACATCATCCCGCTGATGCGCGATCAGCACGCGCCACCGCGGTCCGGTAGGCAGTTGAATGACGTTCGAAGTCACGCGATTACCTCGTCTCCCGAGCCGACCGTGGCCGGCGCGCACGCTGGCGCATGCGTACATCCGGTGCACGGGTAATCCGTATGACCGCTTCGGCGGCGATTATTTCGCGAAGGCCGCCACGTCGCAATGAGAAAATTAGCGGGGGGTCCTACGTCATACCAGCGGCGGCGGCAGCTTCTCGGTCGTAAACGCGCGGGAAACCGCTGGCCGCGAGAGCATCCGCTGCAGGTAAGGGCCGAGGTTCGGCAGGGCGCGCGCCGGCCGCGAAAAGTTCCGCGTCCAGCGGCACAGCATCAGCACGAGCGGATCGCAGGCACTGTACGACGCGCCCAGCAGCCACGGCGCACCGTGTGCTGCGAGTTGCGCGTCCAGCTGCTCGAGCATCGGCGCGGCGCGCGCCTCCGCGAGCGTCTTGACCTGCGCGGCTGCCACGGCGTCGCCCGCCGCGACCAGGCGCTCCGGATAGAAATATTGGAGCAGCGTGACCTGCAACGTGTTCGTGCACCAGACGAGCCATTTGTAGTAATGCGCACGCAGCAGGCTGCCGAGCGGAGGCGCGAGCCCGGCGTCCGGGTGCGTATCGGCGAGATGCAGGCAGATGGCGACCGTTTCGTAGAGCACGAGTTCACCGTCGACCAGCACGGGAATCTGGCCGTTCGGGTTGAGCTTCAGATATGCAGGTGATCGCTGCGCACCGCTCTGACGGTCGACGTGCTCGAGCACGAACGGCACGCCGATCTCCTCGAGCACGATGTGCGGCGTGAGGCTCGCATTGCCCGGGTGGTAGTACAGCGTTATCACCGCAGTGCGACCTGGAACGCGCAGCCCGTTTTCGCTTTCACGTCGTCGAGCGTTACGCCGGGATTCAACTCACGCAACACGAGGCCTTCGCCATTCGGCAGCACGTCGAATACGCAGAGGTCGGTGATGATCATGTTGACGACGCCCTTGCCGGTGATCGGCAGCGTGCATCGCTCGAGGATTTTCGGACTGCCGTCGCGCGCCGCGTGTTCCATCAGCACGATCACCCGGCGCACGCCGGACACGAGGTCCATGGCGCCGCCGGGGCCCTTGACCATCTTGCCGGGCACCATCCAGTTGGCGAGGTCGCCGTTCTGCGCGACCTCGAGCCCGCCGAGAATCGACAGGTCGACGTGACCGCCGCGGATCATCGCAAACGAATCGGCGCTCGAAAAGAAGCTGCTCCCGGGGATCGTCGTGATCGTCTGCTTGCCCGCGTTGATCAGGTCGGGATCGATGCGATCCTCGGTCGGAAACGGTCCGATGCCGAGGAGCCCGTTCTCCGATTGCAGCGTCACGTCGATGCCGGGCGGGATGAAGTTGGCAACCATCGTGGGAATCCCGATACCGAGATTCACGTAGTAGCCGTCCCGCAGTTCCTGCGCCGCGCGGCGCGCCATCGCGTCTCGCACCGGCGAGTCCTTCTTCGCTGCGGCGCCCGCCACGGTGCGGAATTCGATGCGCTTTTCGTAACGCGCGCCCTGCAGGATACGGTCGACGTAGATGCCCGGCGTGTGGATGCAATCGGCATCGAGCGCACCGGTTTCGACCAGCGTCTCGACCTCGGCCACGGTCACGTCGCCGCACGTCGCGATCATTGGGTTGAAATTGCGCGCGGTTTCGCGGTAGACGAGATTGCCCGCCGTATCGCCCTTCCACGCCTTGACGATGGCGAGATCGGCGCG
>JAICVH010000733.1 GCA_025935435.1 Burkholderiales bacterium | reverse complement strand
GGTGACCGCAGCGACGAGCGACGCGTCGAAAGTCGCAGGAATCGCCGCGAGCGCGACCGGAACGTGATGTTCGCGGGCAATCGAGAGCAGTCGTGCGAGCGCGTCGGTGTCGCGCACAGCGTCGTCGTCGCGCCACCAAAACGTTGCACGTCGAACGCCGGCCTGCCAGTCGTCGAGCTCGCGCGTGAGCAGCGACCACGCGCCCGTCATGCGGCCGATCGCCCGGCGCGCGCCCTGTCGTCGAGCAGCCGTGCGAGCAACACGGCCGTCTGCGTCGCGCCGTCGCACGCGAAGTCCCAGCGACCCCACGCTTCGCGCGTCGCGGCGTCATCGACAGCCTGGGCGAGCGTGAGTGGCGTCAGCGCGCGGTCGTCGACGACGACAGCGAGATCGAGTGCCGCGAGGCGAAGCCCCCGCGCGCGTTGCTCGGTCTCGCCATTGCCGGTGAACGGAACGAACACGGCGCGCGCGCCGCTCGCGAGCACGTCGAGCGTCGTGTTGTAGCCCGCCTGCGAAATCGACACGAACGCGCGCTGCAGCACGTCTGCAAAGTCGACGCGCGCGCGCTCGACGATCGCGCGCTTTCCCGCGATCGATTGCAGCCGCTCGAAACCGGCGTCGGTGATGTTCGGACCGGCAAGCACGCGCCACGTGCGGTCGCGAAACCGCGAATGCGGTTGCGCCGCGAGCGCGGTCGCTAGCAGGTCGACGCCGACGCCACCGCCGCCCGCCGACACGACGATCTCGTCGCGTCCGCCGTCGGCAGCGTTCCGCTCGGCAATCGGCCGGGCTGCAACAAAGCCCGTGTAATGAACGGGGGGCAGCAGTTCGCCCGCAAATGAAAACGTATCCTCGAAGCGCGCGAAGCGGCGATCGCCGTGAACGAAAATCGCATCGAACCACCGGGCGGCCCACGCGAGCATTTCCCGCTCCCGCTCGGGTTTGTGTTGCAGCTGGAGTATTTCCCGGATCGAGCTGACGACGAGTGGCCGCGGCCGCGTGGCGTCGATGCGCTCGAGCAGCGGCAGAAGCTCGAAGCGGAGCGCGCGGCGGCCGAACGGAAACGTCTCGAACAGCACGGCCGAGGGCGCCGCTTCCGCATACGCAGCAAGCAGCAGTTCACGGCGGCGAGTGCGGTACGCGTCGTCGATCGGCTCGAACGTGGCGTCGCGTAACGGCGTGAAGCTCGCATCCGACACGCGGATGGCCGGTAACTGCACGGTGCGCACGCCGCGCGGCATCCGGCCGCCGATCGGCATGCCGCCCGTCACCAGATGCACGTCGAAACCGTGGTCGGCGAGCGCTTCCGCGATCTGGCGCGCACGCATCAGATGGCCGATGCCCAGCAGGTGCTGGACGTAGACGAGCACGCTTTTCATCAGCGTGCCGCCGGGCCGCGTGCGCGGGTCAACGTTGCGATGCGACGGCGCGAATGCGACGCGTGGTGGGCCGCCCGATGCGCGCGGCGACGAGGGATCAACGTTGCGATGCGACGGCGCGGATGCGACGCGTGGTGGGCCGCCCGACGCGCTCGGCGACGAGGTCGGTGATGACGTCGAGTCCGTTCAGCATGCCGGCCGCCCCACGCTCCGAGGGTGCCGGCTGCCGCTCCAGGTTCTGCAACGCTGCCGTCATGATCGCCGGATCCTGCGGTTGCTCCGGATC
>JAICVH010000688.1 GCA_025935435.1 Burkholderiales bacterium | reverse complement strand
GCCGAGATCGCGCTCATGTCCCGCAAGCCCCCGCGCCGCACGCGCGAACGCATCCTCGAAACGGCGCTGGCGCTGTTCAACGCGGCGGGGGAGCCGCACGTGACGACCGCGGACATCGCCGACGAGATGAACATCAGTCCGGGCAATCTGTACTACCACTTTCGGAACAAGGCTGACATCATCGGCGAGCTCTTCGATGCGTTCGAAGCGTCGATAGCACCTTTGCTTGCGGTACCCTCGACGCAAGCGGCCGACGTGGAGGACTTCTGGCTGTTCGTTCACCTGCTGTTCGAGCGGATGTGGTCGTACCGCTTCTTCTTTCGCGACCTCGATGAAATCGCATCGCTCGACCAATACCTCGCCACGCGCTTCGCGCAGCTCGTGCAGCGGGAAGAGAACGCCATGCTCGCGTTGTGCGGCGGTTTGCGCGCGGCGAACATCCTGGACGCGACCGATGCGGAAATCGCCGCGCTTGCCACGAACGCGGTGATCGTGGCGACGTACTGGATGTCGTACCAACGGTTGTCGCACGCTGCAGACGCGGCAGCCGATGCGGCCGGCATGCGCTTCGAGATCGGTGTGTCACAGATCCTTGCGTTGCTGTCGCCCTACTTGCGCGGTCGCCACCGCACGCTCGCCGAAGCGTTGCGCGCGCGTTATCTGAACGATGCGTGAGGCACGCCTTACGCCAATCCCGACGGAGATGACATGGCAAACGCATGGATGGCGTTTCCGCACGCCGGCTCGGCATACGCATACGCGGGCCCCGCGCTGAAAAAAGCTTGGGCCCGCCTGCATCGCGGCGATTGCGAGCCGTTCCCTGCCGACGGCGCCGTCGTCGACGCCTGGCGACATTTTCATGCGGGCGCCTTTCAGCAAGCGGTCGAGGCCGGGCGGAAGGCGAAGGGCGCAGGGATCAATGCGGCGGTGAAGGCGCAGTGCGTCTACGCGAATTACCTCGAGCGGGACGAAAAGGCCAAACTGACGCTGTTCGAACAGGCGGCGCAGTGGGCGGACGAGCGACGCGCCGCGGCACCCGACGACGCGAATGCGCATTACGTCTACGCGTTCGCGCTCGGCCGGTATGGTCAGGGCATTTCGGTCGCCAAGGCATTGGCGCAGGGATTCGGCGGCAAGATCCGCGAAGCTCTCACCACTGCGCTCCAACTCGCGCCAAAGCACGCGGAAGCAGCCGCCGCCTACGGCGCGTATCAGTCCGAGGTGATCGACAAGGTCGGTGGTGTCGTTGCCGGATTGACGTACGGCGCGAAGCGGGATTCGGCGCTCAAGTATTTCGAGCAGGCCTTGAAGCTCTTTCCCGACTCACCGATCGTGCACATCGAGTATGCGAACGGCTTGATCCGCCTGTTCGGGAAGACGCGGATCGACGATGCGACGCGCCTGTACGAGCAGGCGGCCGCCGCGAAGCCGGCCGATGCAATGGAGCACCTGGACGTCGAATTGGCGAAGAGCGAGCTCGAGTAGGGGCCGGATCGCGGATCGGGGGGAGACGGGGGGCTGGGGGAACAGGGACGAGGGACGAACATCAGGATCGAGCTCGTCCGCTGGCAGCGCTTTTGCTTATGCCAATGGCATGAAAGCGTGCCGATTCCACCTCACCCTCGCAGTTGCCGCCGCGCTCGCTGCCTCGGCCGCCGCCGGCCAGGACAGGGCGACGCTCGCGGCCGCCTCGCCGTCCGCACCCGCAGCGTCGATCGCATCTTCGGCTGAACAGGTCGGCACGCTGAAGCGCGTCCGCGACACCGCGACGCTGACGATCGGCGTCCGCGAGGCGAGCGTCCCGTTCTCGTTCATCGACAGCCAGAAGCAGCCGCAG
>JAICVH010000232.1 GCA_025935435.1 Burkholderiales bacterium | reverse complement strand
GTCGCGGCTCGATCCGCTCGCCTCGGCCAGCGGATCGTTGCGGCGAACCTTGCGGCGCGGCTCGGGTTTGTAGTGCACGGCGACGAACGCACGCATCCAGTCGGCGATTTCGGGAAGCATTGGCACGCCGTCGACCTGCTCGCCGCTATCCATGAACCGACCCGCTTCGTTGTAGCTGACGGTCACGAGCACCGGGCGCGCGCGTGGCGCAGCGCCATCGTCGAAAAATCGCCACATGACGAAGACGCGGGGATCCGGGGCGGTGACGTTGAGAAAATAGCCTTCGGCCTCGGTCGGGTGCAATTCGATATCGAACGCGCGGCAGCGCCAACGATTGCCGCTCGCGTCTGCAGGCGTTGCTTCGCAGATCCCGGGAATGCGCTCGCGGGACGGCGCCGTGTCGCTCGACGACGCCGCCATTTCGACCGCCTGCGGCTGCCACCGTTCGCTTGCCCACCGGTTGGCGAGGGGCACGCGCTCGATGATGACGTCGACGGTCTTGTAGAGCGGCTGCATGGGCATTCGCGTGTGGCGTCGATACCGCGCGACATCGCGCCTGAGTCATCATACGCGGCGAGGCGTTCGCCAAGGGTCGCTCTGCTAACATCGGGCATCGATTCGAACGCTCGATGGCCACCGTCATTCCACTCACTGATTTGCGCGCCGCACCGCCCGCCACGGCGCGTGAGGCGTTCATCCGCGACGCGACACGCGCGCCGCGCGCCGATGGCGTCGCGCTGGTCGATACGCGCAACCGTCCGTTGCACGACCTGCGCATTTCGGTGACCGACCGCTGCAACTTCCGCTGCGTCTATTGCATGCCGAAGGATGTGTACGGCCGCGATTTTCCGTTCCTGCCGCACGCGGCGTTGCTGACGTTCGAGGAGATTACGCGCGTCGCGCGAATCTTCGTCGGACACGGCGTTCGCAAGATCCGCCTGACCGGCGGCGAACCGCTGCTCCGCAAGAACCTTGAACGGCTGATCCACATGCTTGCGTCGCTCGGCGACATCGACTTGACGTTGACGACGAATGGCGCACTGCTCGGGCGCAAGGCGCGTGCGTTGCGGGACGCCGGACTTCGACGCGTCACCGTCAGCCTCGATGCGCTCGACGACCCGACCTTCCGTGCAATGAACGACGTCGATTTCCCGGTCCGCCGCGTGCTCGACGGCATCGACGCCGCCCACGCAGCCGGGTTTTCGCCGATCAAGATCAATGCCGTCGTAAAGCGCGGACTGAACGAGCACGCGATCGTGCCGCTCGCGCGCCATTTCCGCGGCAGCGGACACATCGTGCGTTTCATCGAGTACATGGACGTAGGTCACACCAACGGCTGGCGGATGAACGACGTCGTTCCGGCGGCGGAAATCGTCGAGACGATCGATCGCGCGTTCCCGCTCGATCCGATCGAGCCGAACTATGCCGGCGAAGTTGCGCAGCGCTGGCGCTACCGCGACAACCACCAGGAGGTTGGGGTCATCGCGTCGGTCACGCAGGCGTTCTGTCGCGACTGCACGCGTGCGCGCTTGTCCACCGACGGCAAGCTGTACACCTGCCTCTTCGCGGACGCCGGGTACGACGTCCGCATGCTGCTGCGCGATGGGTTCGACGACGCAGAAATCGGCAACGCCATCGCGGCCATCTGGCGGCTGCGCGCTGATCGCTATTCCGAGATCCGCGCGGCGAACACGCCGAGGGAGAAGCGGATCGAGATGTCGTATATCGGTGGCTAGGATCGTCCTCACGCACGCGGCGCGCCCGTCGACGTTCGACGTCACGGCCGTCGACGAGCACGGTGCCGTACGGGACATCGCCATCGCCGGCGAACATCCGTTGACGCTGTACGTCGACAAGCAGGAGATTCTCACGCTGATGACGCTCGGCGCCGCGCCCGAGGCGCTCGCGATCGGGTATCTGCGCAATCAGCGGCTGGTCGAGCGGCTCGACGACATCGTTGCCGTGCAGGTGGACTGGGAGACCAACTCGGTGGCGGTTAAAACGCGCAACGGTCTCGCCGACCTCGAGGCGAAGACGGCAAAGCGCACGAAGACCAGTGGCTGCGGCCAGGGCACCGTGTTCGGCGACCTGATGGAGGACATCGACAACGTGCGGCTGCCGGGTGGCGTGTCGTTGACGCAAGCGGCGCTCTACGCGCTGCTCGACAAGGTCCGGCTGCACGAAACGATCTACAAGCAGGCCGGCGCCGTGCACGGCTGCGCACTGGCGTCGAACGACGGCGGCAATTCGGACATCCGGATGTTCGTCGAGGACGTCGGGCGTCACAACGCCGTGGATGCGATCGCCGGTCAGATGTGGCTGGATGGCGAAGATGGCGCAGACAAGATCTTCTATACGACCGGCCGCCTCACGTCGGAAATGGTCATCAAGGCCGCACAGATGCGCATCCCGTTCCTCGTCTCGCGCTCGGGGCTCACGCAGATGGGCTACGAGATCGCGCAGAAGGTCGACATGACGATGATCGGGCGCGCCACGAACCGCCATTATTTGCTGTTCACCGGCGCGCATCGGTTTCGTGCCGATGCCCCCGCGCCACCGCCGCCGCGGCGGGTTCCGGCAACCTGATTCGAGAATCGCGCGGCTGCGGTGGTCGCCAGGTCCGACATCACCGGCATCGTGCTCGCGGGCGGCCAGGGACGCCGGATGGGAAGCGTCGACAAGGGTCTCGTCGAACTCGACGGACGTGCGCTCGTCGCGCACGTCATCGATCGGCTGGCGCCGCAGGTCACCGCGCTCGTGATCAACGCAAACCAGAATCGCGACCGCTACGCGACGTTCGGTCATGCCGTCGTCGCCGACGCCATTGGGGGGTTCGCGGGCCCGCTCGCCGGTTTGCACGCGGGCCTGTCCGTCGCGACAACGCCTTACGTCGTCACGAGCCCCTGCGATTCGCCGTTTCTTCCGCAGGACCTCGTCGCGCGCCTCGCGGCCGCGTTCGACCGAGCGCCCCTCGACCTCGCGGTCGCGCGCACGTTCGACCAGCCGCACCCGGTGTTCTCACTCGTGAACCGCAACGTGCTTTCGCATCTCGAAGCGTTCCTTCGCGATGGCGGACGCAAGATCGATGCATGGTATTCGTCGCTGCGCATCGTCGAAGTGCCGTTCGACGATGAAGCCGACGCGTTTCGCAATATCAACACGACGGCGGAACTCGCCGCAAACGCACGCAGGACTGCCGATGGAAACCGCCCGAACGTTGCGTGAGTTGTCCTGCGCGGACGATTACGATCCGGATTCGATGCCGGTCGATCGCGCGCGAGCGCTGATCCGCGAATTCCTGCAGCCGCTGACTGCCGTCGAGCGCGTGCACGTTCGCGCAGCACTCGACCGGGTGCTCGCGACCGACATCGCGTCGCCGCTCGACGTCCCGGGCCACGACAACTCCGCGATGGACGGATGGGCGATCCGCTACGCCGATCTCGCGTCGACGGGCGCCACCCTGCTGCGACGCGTTGGCGAGTCCTTTGCCGGCAAGCCGTTCGGCGGCCGCCTTGCCGCAGGTGAAACCGTCCGGATCTTCACCGGGGGCGTGATGCCCGACGGTGCAGACACGGTCGTCATGCAGGAGCGCGCCACGGAGACCCCCGGCGGCGTGTCGATTGCCCCGGGCGCCGTCACCCGCGAAGGCCAGAACCGGCGTTTCGCCGGCGAGGACTTGAGGCGCGGCGCGATCGTGTTCCGCACCGGACAACCGCTGCGGCCGGCGGAGCTCGGAATGCTCGCGTCGCTCGGCATCAACGAAGTGACCGTCTATCGCAAACTGCGCGTTGCGTTCTTCTCCACCGGTGACGAGTTGCGCTCGATCGGCCAACCCCTCGCGACCGGCGAGATCTACGACAGCAACCGGTACACGCTCTACGGCATGCTGACGCGACTCCACTGCGACATCGTCGACATGGGTGTCGTGCCCGACTCGCCGGATGCGCTCGAGCACGCGTTCGCAACGGCCGCGGACGCCGCCGATGTCGTCATCACGTCCGGCGGCGTGTCGGTCGGCGAAGCGGATTTCGTGCGCGACCTGATGAACAAGCTTGGCGAGGTGCTGTTCTGGAAAATTGCGATGAAACCGGGGCGTCCGCTCGCCTACGGGAAGATTCGCAACGCGCACTTTTTCGGACTGCCGGGCAATCCGGTATCGGTGATGGTCACGTTCTACGAATTCGTCCGGGACGCGCTGCTGGTTCTGCAGGGCCGCCGCGATGTCGCGCCGCCGCCGATGTTCAAGGCGCGGCTTGGCAAGGCAATCCGGAAAGTGCCCGGCCGCACCGAGTTCCAGCGGGGCATTCTGGAACCCAGCGACGTCGGTGGGTACACCGTGCGAACGACCGGCGACCAGGGTTCCGGCATCCTGTCGTCGATGTCGCAGGCCAATTGCTTCATCGTGCTGCCAGCCGATGCGGGCAACCTGGACGTCGGCACGGACGTCGACGTCCAGGTGCTCGAAGGCTTGCTTTAGCGGTTGTAAGCCGGGGCACCGCTTGCACGACTGTTCGTCACACTGGCCGGGCGACCTGAACGCGGAACGATCGGCGTCGTGCCGGCATCCAAATCAACCACGCACGAGTGGAGTCACCCGATGAAACGTCGACTGTTGCTGCAGGGACTTGCCGTCGCACTCGCGGGCGGCACTGCGCGCGCGCAAACCCACAAGGCCACGAATCGCATGGACAAGGACATCGCAACGCTGCAGCGCGACTGGAAAACGTTGCTGGCCAAGAACGCCAGCGTCGCGACCGACACGACGCCCGTGACCAAGACCGACGAGCAATGGCGCCAAAGCCTCGATCCGGCGGCGTACGCGGTGCTGCGCCACGAGGGCACCGAGCGACCGTTCTCGAGCCCGCTCAACCTCGAGCATCGCGCGGGCGTGTTCGTTTGCGCGGGTTGCGCGTTGCCGCTCTTCACGTCGGCGATGAAGTTCGACAGCGGCACCGGCTGGCCCAGCTATTTCACGACGATACCGAACGTGTTCGCGACGACCACCGACACGAAGATGATCCTGCC
>JAICVH010000481.1 GCA_025935435.1 Burkholderiales bacterium | reverse complement strand
GAGTTCACCGACGTCCGGCCTGATCGCGTGAACGCGGGTTGGCGTTTGCGCCTGCGCATCGTCGCAGGCTGCGCTGTTGCGCCGTTGGTGGCGTCGCTGTCGGCGCTTGCCGCACCGCCAACCGCCGCGGAACTTGCGCGGGTCTGCGCGCACGCGGAGGACCAGGCGCATTGCGGGCGACTCGTCGAGGCGCCGCGGCTCGGGCCGCTCAAGCACATCGTCACGCGCGACGGCGACGCGTTGCGCATCGAATTGTTGCCGACGGGTTCGACGGTATTTCGCGACGCGATCGACATCATCGGCGCCCGTTCGTACGCCGTCTGGGACTACGTCGAGGATGTCGAGGCGATCGTGCTCTTCGCGACGCTTGGCGACCGCACGGAGTTCTGGTGGGTGCAGCGAAAGGGGGGCGGCGAGTTTCGCCTGCCATCCGAACCGGTGCTCGCGCCGGGCCATCGCCGCTTCGCCACCGCCGATTTCTGCGCCGAGCAGTGTACGAACGAAATCGCCATCTGGCGGGTCGATGCGGGAGGCGTTCGCAAGGAGCTCGCGTTCGCGCCCGAGGAGGCGTGGACCGACGCGGGCGTGACGTGGAAGAACGCAGATACCGTCGCGATCGAATACACGCCCGCGACGGCCACGACACCGCGCACGCTCGAGCGACGACTGAACGACCGCAGCTGGACGCGCGTACGCTGATGCCGGTGGAGACGGTCGCGCGCGACGCGGAGGCGCACCATCGCGGGGTCCGCAGTTTCGTATTGCGGCAGGGCCGCATGTCGCCCGCACAGCAGCGCGCGTGCGACGAACTGCTGCCGCGCTACGGCATCGCAGCCGATGCGGCGCTCGACTGGCCGCGCATCTTCGGCCGCGCCTCGCCCGTCGTGCTCGAAATCGGCTTCGGAATGGGCGAGACCACCGCGGCGATCGCCGCCGCACAGCCGGATGCCGACTTCGTCGGCGTCGAGATGCACCTGCCCGGTGTCGGTGCGTTGCTGCGGCGCCTGCACGCATTGGGCATTACGAACGTGCGCGTGATTCGCGACGACGCGGTCGCCGTCATCGAACGAGTTCGACCGGACTCGCTCGCCGGCATCCACGTCTACTTTCCCGATCCGTGGCCAAAAAAACGCCATCACAAGCGCCGGTTGCTGAAGGCGGGGTTCGTGCACGCGCTTGCGCTGCGGCTCACCGCCGGTGGCTACCTGCACGTCGCGACCGACTGGCAGCCCTACGCCGAGGAGATTCTCGCGACGCTGCTCGCGGAGCCGCTGCTCGCCAACAGCAGCGAGGGCTTTGCGCGGCGGCCCGCGTGGCGGCCGCTGACCAAATTCGAAGCGCGCGGCGTCGCACGCGGTCACCCGGTCTTCGACATCCTCTTCAGCCGGCGCTGACCGGCGTCGCAGCGAACAGTGCGCGCAACGCGGCGCGCGCGACGTCGGGCGAAAAATGACGCGCGACGTTCGCCCGCCCGCCGGCAGACAATCGATCCCACAGCGCTTCGTCGTCGTGTACGCGCTGCACGGCGGCTGCGAACGCTTCGGCGTCGTCGGCAACGAGCACGTCGTCACCCTCGACGAGGTGCATCGCCTCCACCGCGGCGCTCGTCGCGACGACGGGCAGCCCGTGACTCATCGCGAGATTCACCTTGCCCTTGACACCGGCACCGTATCGCAGCGGTGCGATCGACACGCGGCAACCTTGCAGATAAGGGTCGAGGTCGGCGACATGACCGAGCACGACGACGTCGTCGGCCGCGAGCGCGCGAATCGACGCCGGCACCTGGCTGCCGATGACGTAGGTCTTGACTCCCGGCAAGCGCCGCCGCAGGTGAGGGACGACATTTGCGGCGTACCAGCGCATCGCATCGACGTTCGGCGGATGCTGGAATCCGCCGATGAATACGAGGTCGCGGCGTACGCGCCACGGCGTCACCGTCTCGGCCGGCGTATGCACGTTGGTGACGAGCAACACGTTCGCCGCAGGGGCCAGGTCGCGCAACACGGCCTGCTCGACGGCGGACACGACGAGCGTCACATCCGCCTTCGCGACCAGCGCCAGTTCCTCGTCGCGCCGCGCGCGCGCCGAGGCCGCAGCGGCCGTTCCAGCGTCGAGCGCGGCGAGGCGTTCCTCGCGCAGGAAGTGCAGGTCGACCGTGTCGAACACGATCCGGGCAGCGGGCGCGAAGCGGCGTACGGTGGCGATATGCCGCGCAGCCACGTAGTGGCGCGACAACATGACGAGATCGAACTCCCGCCCGCGCTTCGCCAGCAGATCGGTGATCGATCGCACGTACGGATGGAAGAGCACTTCGATGCCGCGCTGCTGCAGCGCACGCACGTAGCGCGCTTCGTACTCCAGATTGTCGGCAACGAACGTGACCTTGCAGCCGAGCGACGTCGCAATTTCGAGCAGCGCCTGCATGCGCATCGAGCCCGAGTCCTGATCGGGCCGCAGCATGCACGCGTCGACGACGAGCATCCGACGGGTCACCAGGCGGTCGCGCTGGAACTCGGCGCGCACGCCGTTGACCTCGTGCGTGCTCAGCACGTCGGCCCATTTCTCCGCGAACGTCGCCTGGTTGATGGCCTGATGACGCTTGGTGCCTTGCGTCGGATCGGTTCCGGATGTCCGGCCTTCGAAATGCACGATCGTCGCCGCCGGCTGGTAGAGCGCCTTGCGTCCGGCGGCGCGCACGGCGAACGCGAGATCGGTGTCCTCGTAATAGGCCGGTGCGTAGCGCGTGTCGAAGCCGCCGAGCGATTGCCACAGCGCGCGCGGCACGGCGAGGCACGCACCCGAGCAATAGTCGACCTCGCGCACATAGTTGTACTCCGGTCGCTCCGGGTCGTCGCCGCGTCCGACGTTCCACGCGCTGCCGTCGCGCCACACGATTCCGCCCGCTTCCTGCAGGCGGCCATCCGGATAGACGAGCTTC
>JAICVH010000162.1 GCA_025935435.1 Burkholderiales bacterium | reverse complement strand
TCGCGCTTCACGCGCAAATACGACTGGGCGCATATCGACATCGCCGGCATCGCCTGGAAGGAAGGCAAGGAGAAGGGTGCGACCGGCCGGCCGGTTCCGATGCTCGCGACATGGCTACTGGCCAACGAGACGGCGGCGTGATGCGGTCGTCGATGTCGACGTCGCTTCCGCGAGACAGCCGCGTGACGCGTTCGCCGCGGTGGACGATGGGCTCGAACCCATGACGCAAATCGATTTCTTCACCCACGTCGGCCAACCGCTCAAGCTCGCAGCGAAGATCATCGCCAAGGCCTATCGAACGCACGCCAGCGTGCGCGTGCTGACGCCCGATGCAGAGACGACGTATGCGCTCGACCGCCTGCTGTGGCTCGATCCACCGTCGTCGTTTCTGCCGCATTGCCGGATGGACAGCGCGATCGCGCGGGAAACGCCGATCTGGATCGACGAGCGGCTGGAACACTCGGGGCCGGCAGCCGTGCTGGTGAACCTGCACGCGGAACCGCCGCCGTTCTTCAGCCGCTTCGAACGTCTGGCCGAGGTCGTAGCCGCCGACGAAGCGCAGGTCGTCGCCGGGCGGGCGCGCTTTCGGTTTTATCGCGAGCGTGGCTATGAGCTGCGACAGCACGATTGGTCGCAGCGCGACTGAAGGCGCACGGCCGGTGCGTTGCGCGCAACGTTAGCCGATGCCAACCGCCCGCGAACTGCTCGAGCAGGCGGACGCGTTGATGCGACGCAATCGCAGGCGCGATCGCGACCAGTCGGGCGGGCCGCCGACGTTGACCGATGCGCTCGGTATCGATCGCGACGGCACGCTCGCACCGACGCTGATCCTGCCGGACGCGGTCCGCGAAGCCGCCGATTCGTCGTCGTTCGACGCGACGCGCGACACCGCCGATTCATCGCCACTCGATGCTGCGGCTGAACCGATTGCGCTCGACACGCTATCCGACGTGCCGGTGTTGACCGACGTCGTCGACGTGTGGCCGGCGGGGGAAACACCGGACGCGTTCGTCGAAGGGCGAGCGCGCTTCGTCACGGAGTCGGCGATCGAAGCGGCAGGCACGCTCGACGATGCACTCGAGGCCGATGCGCTCGCGGCACAGGTCGACGATCCGGAACCGGTGGACGTGCAGGCGAGCGATGCGGGTCTTGGCGGAGAGGCGACGCGTGATGCTGCGGAATTGGGCGATGCTTTCCCGGCGTCGCCGGCGCATGAAACTGCGGAATCGACAGACGCTTCCTCCATGCCGCCGGCGCATGGCACTGCGGAATCGACAGACGCCTTTCCCATGCAGCCGATCTTCGCCGACATCGCAGCCGCGGACTCCGGGGCCGCGACGAGCGACGAACGCGCGGGAGATCGATCGGAAACGACGCGTGATGTTCCCGCTGCGCTTCCGCCGATCGACGATGAATTCATTCTGGAGATTCCTCCACCGTCGGAAGGTGGCGCAGCTCGCGAGAGCAATGCACCGCTCGCCGACGTCGCGGCTGCGCACTTGCCGGGCGCCGTCCAACCGGGCAGTCCCGATTGGGACGCAATGGCGGAGGAAATCCGCATGCAGGTGCTTCAGCGTCTCGATCTGTTCACTGACACGGGCATGCGCGACCAACTCGGGGCGCGGCTGCGACCTATCGTCGATCGCGCGTCGGCGGAGCTGGTTGAAACGATCAACCACCAGCTTGGCGAGCTCGTGCGTGGTTACGTCGCCGAGGCAATCGAACGCGAGATCGAAAGCTGGCGAAAGCGAAGCGGTTGAAGACGGCCATCCTCGATCCGCGCCGCAGCTCGATGCTCAAACGGACCGGGCGGGGATACCGTTGTTTTCCTGCCCGTCATCGGCCGCCCAGCACACCGCTCCGCCAGTCCGGCATTGCATTCGTCGCAGCGTCGCGTGCTAGACTGATTTGATGAATCACAAGCGTCATACCGTGTTGCGTCCCGCGCCCGCCCGCCCCGCGGCGCGCTCGTACGTCTATTTTTATTTTTCGGCATACGCCGAGGGCCGCGCGCGACCGTAGAAGCAGTCAGCAGCAAACGAATCGGACGGGCGGCCCAGCAAGGACCGCCCGTTTTGTTTTTTGGCACACGAAAGGGACCGCCATGATCATCGTCATGCAGCCGGACGCCGGTGACAGCGACATCGCCGCCGTCGAAGCGAAGATTCGCGCGCACGGACTCGACGTCCATGTCTCTCGCGGCACAGAACGCACGCTGATCGGTGCGATCGGCGACGAGCGCAAGCTCGATCCCGAGATGTTCGACCCGATGCCGGGCGTCGAGCGCTCGTTGCACATCCTGAAGCCGTACAAGCTCGTTGCACGCGAATGGCACAAGGCGAGCACCATCGTGGACGTGCGCGGGGCACGCATCGGCGGCAGTGACGTGCAGATCATTGCGGGGCCATGTTCCGTCGAGACCGACTCGCAGATGCATGCTGCCGCGGCCGGTGTTGCCACGGCGGGCGCACGCTTGATGCGAGGCGGCGCGTTCAAGCCTCGGACGAGTCCGTACGCGTTCCAGGGCAAGGGCGTCGAAGGCCTCGCGATGCTCAAGAACGCGGCGGCGCGATACAACCTGCCGATCGTCACCGAGCTGATGGACGTGCGGATGCTCGATACGTTCCTCGAACACGACGTCGACGTCATCCAGATCGGCACGCGGAACATGCAGAACTTCGACCTGCTGAAGGAGGTCGGCAAGGTTAATGTGCCGGTGATCCTGAAGCGCGGCATGAGCGCAACGATCAGCGAATGGCTGATGGCCGCCGAGTACATCGCGGCGGGCGGCAATCATCGCATCATGCTGTGCGAGCGCGGTATCCGGACATTCGAGACCGCATACCGGAACGTGCTGGATGTCACGGCAGTCGCGGTGCTGAAAAAGGAGACGCACCTGCCGGTGATCGTCGATCCATCGCACGCGGGCGGCAAGGCGTGGATGGTGCCGGCGCTGTCGTGCGCAGCGATCGCCGCCGGCGCGGACGCATTGCTGATCGAAGTACATCCGTGCCCGACCGAGGCGTGGTGCGACGCCGATCAGGCGCTGTCGATCGACGAATTCGGCGGGTTGATGCAACGATTGCGCGCACTGACGCAGGCGATGGGACGCGCGCTGTCGCGACCGAATACGGAACGGCATCTCGAGACGATCGCGTGACAGCCGCGATCGCGGCGCCGCATCGTTAAGCGCTCGAAGTCGTCCGGCGCCGCGCTTGTTAAGTTAGGCTTGCGCCGCGCGCGAGCGACGCACGCTCATTTTCCGATCCGGACGCCACTTCCACATGGAACTTGCCAAGAGCTTCGAGCCGCACGCGATCGAGGCCAAGTGGTACCCGATCTGGGAGTCGCGCGGCTATTTCAAGCCGAGTCATGCACCGGATGCGCCGCCTTACTGCATCCAGCTGCCGCCCCCGAACGTCACCGGCACGTTGCACATGGGTCACGCGTTCCAGCAGACGCTGATGGACGTGCTGATCCGCTATCACCGGATGCGCGGCTTCAACACCCTGTGGCAGGTCGGTACCGACCACGCGGGCATCGCAACGCAGATCGTCGTCGAACAGCAGCTGAAGGCCGAAGGCAAGTCACGACACGACCTCGGTCGCGCTGCATTCATCGACCGCGTGTGGACGTGGAAGCAGGAGTCGGGGGGGGCGATCACGCACCAGATGCGCCGCCTCGGCGCGGCGGCCGACTGGTCACGCGAACGCTTCACGATGGACGAGGGCCTCTCGGCTGCCGTTCGTGAAACGTTCGTCCGCCTGTACGAAGATGGTTTGATCTATCGCGGCAAGCGCCTCGTCAATTGGGATCCGAAGTTGATGACCGCCGTGTCGGATCTCGAAGTCGACAGCGAGGAAGAGCAGGGCAGGCTGTGGGAGCTGCGCTATCCGCTGACGGACGGGTCCGGTGCGCTCGTCGTTGCGACGACGCGACCGGAGACAATGCTCGGCGACACCGCGGTTGCCGTGCATCCGGACGACGAACGCTATCGCGCGTTGATCGGCAGGCGCGTGCAATTGCCGCTCGCGGGTCGCGAGATACCGGTCATCGCCGACGACTACGTCGATCCGGCATTCGGCACGGGAGTCGTCAAGATCACGCCCGCGCACGATTTCAACGACTGGGCGGTCGGGCAACGCCACCAGCTCCCGGCGCTTCGAATCTTCAATCTCGACGCGACGGTCAACGACAACGCACCTGCGAAGTACCGTGGGCTTGATCGCTATGCCGCGCGCAAGGCAGTGCTCGCCGATCTGCACGCGGCGGGACTCGTGGTGTCGGAAAAGGCGCACAAGATGATCGTCCCGCGTTGCGGGCGCACCGGCGAAGTGGTCGAGCCGATGCTGACCGATCAATGGTACGTCGCGATGCGCACGCCTGCGCCGGCGTCGCACCCGTTGTGGCCCGGCAAGACGATTCAGCAGCTCTGCCTCGATGCAGTGGGCGATCAAGGCGTCGTGGATCCGCGCAGCGGCGAGCGCGGCAGCGTGCGCTTCGTGCCTGGCGAGTGGATCTCGACGTACCTGCATTGGATCAACAACATCCAGGACTGGTGCATATCGCGCCAGCTCTGGTGGGGCCATCAGATTCCTGCGTGGTACGACGAAAGCGGCAACGTCTACGTCGCGCGCACGGAGGCCGACGCGCTTGCGCAGGCCGCGATAAAGCTTGGCCGGGAACCGGTGTCGTTTCATCGCGACGACGACGTGCTCGACACCTGGTTTTCGTCCGCGCTGTGGTGCCACTCGACGCTCGGGTGGCCGGACGATACGCGCGAACTGCACACGTTCCTGCCGTCGTCGGTGCTCGTCACCGGGTTCGACATCATTTTCTTCTGGGTAGCCCGGATGATCATGATGACGACGTTCTTTACCGGCAAGGTGCCGTTCCGCGACGTTTACATCAATGCGATCGTCCGCGATGCGGAAGGCCAGAAGATGTCGAAGTCGAAGGGTAACGTGCTCGACCCGCTCGACCTCATCGATGGCGTCGACGCCGACACACTGGTGACAAAGAGTACCGCGAACATGATGGATCCGCGCCAGGCGGAAAAGGTCGCGAAGCGCACGCGCAACCACTATCCGAATGGAATTCCGGCGTTTGGCGCAGATGCGCTGCGGTTCACGTTTGCGTCGCTCGCGACGTTCAACCGTACGCTCAACTTCGATCTCGATCGCTGCGAGGGCTACCGGAATTTCTGCAACAAGCTCTGGAACGCGACGCGCTTCGTGCTGATGAACGTCGAGGGCCGGGACGTCGGGCTCGATGACGCGCTGCCGAAGACGTACACGTTCGTCGATCGCTGGTTGCTTGGCCGCCTGCAACAGACGAAGCAGGCGATCGCGCAAAACCTCGACGCGTATCGCTTCGATCTCGCCGCGAAGGCGCTTTACGAGTTCGTCTGGGACGAATACTGCGACTGGTACGTAGAGCTTGCCAAGGTGCAACTCGCACGCGCCGACCACGCGGCGGACGACGCGGCCGCGCGTGGGACACGCTCGATGCTGGTGCGCGAGCTGGAAGCGACGCTGCGGCTCGCGCACCCGTTCATGCCGTTCATCACCGAGGAGCTATGGCAGATCGTCGCTCCGCTGGCCGGCAAGCACGGCGACACCATTTCATTGCAACCGTTTCCGCGCGCGGATCTTTC
Organism: Burkholderiales bacterium; assembly: GCA_025935435.1. Classification (GTDB taxonomy): domain Bacteria; phylum Pseudomonadota; class Gammaproteobacteria; order Burkholderiales; family Casimicrobiaceae; genus VBCG01. Next base: position 469 of record JAICVH010000162.1, on the reverse strand, counting down.
GCGCGTCGACGCGGCGGCGAGCGAGCAAATGACCCTGCTGAAGTCGATGGTCAATGCATGCCGTACGCTCCGCAGTGAAATGGGGATTTCGCCGGCACAGAAGGTGCCGCTGGTCGGCGTGGGCGATCGTGCAACGCTCGAGGCGTTTGCACCGTACGTCGCAGCGCTCGTGAGACTGAGCGACGTGCGGATCGTCGAGCAGTTGCCGGCCGGCGAAGCGCCGGTGCAGATCGTCGGCGATTTCCGGTTGATGCTGCATATCGAGATCGACGTTGCCGCGGAGCGCGAACGCATCGCCAGGGACATTGCGCGTCACGAAGGCGAAATCGGCAAGGCGAGGGCGAAGCTCGCCAACGAAGGCTTTGTTGCGCGCGCACCCCCCGCGGTCGTCGAGCAGGAACGCATACGGCTCGCCGGATTCAGCGCGACGCTCGACAAGCTGCGCGAGCAATACGCGCGGCTCGGCGGC
>JAICVH010000152.1 GCA_025935435.1 Burkholderiales bacterium | reverse complement strand
CACGGTGCGGAATTCGATGCGCTTTTCGTAACGCGCGCCCTGCAGGATACGGTCGACGTAGATGCCCGGCGTGTGGATGCAATCGGCATCGAGCGCACCCGCTTCGACCAGCGTCTCGACCTCGGCCACGGTCACGTCGCCGCACGTCGCGATCATCGGGTTGAAATTGCGCGCGGTTTCGCGGTAGACGAGATTGCCCGCCGTATCGCCCTTCCACGCCTTGACGATGGCGAGATCGGCGCGGATGCCTTCCTCGAGCACGTACTGGCGGCCGTTGAACGTCCGCGTTTCCTTGCCTTCTGCAAGCGGTGTTCCGGCTGCCGTCCGCGTATAAAAGCCGGGAATCCCCGCCCCGCCCGCGCGGAGCTTTTCGGCCAGCGTTCCCTGCGGCGTCAGCTGCAGGTCGAGTTCGCCGGCGAGCACCTGACGTTCGAACTCCTTGTTCTCACCGACGTACGAGGCGATCACCTTCTTCACCTGCCGTGATTTCAGCAGCAGTCCCATGCCGAAGTCGTCGACGCCCGCGTTGTTGCCGATGATCGTCAGTCCGCTGACGCCACTGTCCACGATCGCCTGGATCAGGTTCTCGGGAATGCCGCAGAGGCCGAAGCCTCCGGCGGCAATCGTCATGTCGTTGCGCAGCAGCCCGGCGAGCGCTGCGGTGGAATTCTTGCTGACCTTGTTCATCGATTGCTCTCTTCGGTGGGTGGGGAATGCGGATGCGATGCGAGATCGTCATCGCAGCCGTCGCGCGCGCGTTGCAGCGCTTCATGCAGGACGTCGGCGTCGCCGACGTGATTGGCGAGGAGCAGGATCAGCCGCGCGTTGAGTGCCTGGCTTTGTTCGAGCGACAGCCCGCGATGCGCGTCGATCAGCTCGGCGTAGAACTCGTCCGGCGCGGCGATCCTCGGTTCGGTGCGAAGCGAGCCCACGCCCGTCATCCGGTACAGGTTGCGCGCTCGACCGCGACACGCAGCTGCGTCGCGTCGAAATTGCGCCAGCGCGCGCAAACGTGCTGGTCGGGACGAAACAGATAGGTCGTACCCGCCGTTGCATCGTAGCGCTTCGCGACCAGCCCCTCGAAATCGTCGACGACCGGCAACCCGGCCACAGGGGCAGGCGAGGATCGCGCGACGACGAGCGGGTCGATGTCGCGCAGCGAACGGTCGCGCGGAACACCGTCAGCGAACGTCGCCATGAAACGCGCGGTCGCATCGTTCGCGGCGTCGGCCGCGAAGTGGACGGCGACGAAGCGTCCGCCGAGCCGATGCAGCAACCAGTCGCGCGCGCCGCCGGCAATGATCGGAGCGTCGACGGCCGCCGCGCCGGGCACCATCACACCGTCGAAGCGCTCGCCATCGGGCGTGTTGAGGGGCGAGTCGGTGAGCGTCGTTGCCGTCGACAGCCGGCCCGAATTCACGAAGCGTCGCGCAAACGGATGGTCTTCGGCGAGCGAGAGCACAGCGTCGCGAAAAATGCGGCTCATCGGCGTCTTCGGCGTCAGGAAATCAGCGCTCCGCGTCGAGTGCGCGATGTTCTCGTCGGCCGCCCGTTCGCGCTCGCTTGCGTAGGTGTCGAGCAGTCGATCCGGTGCGGCGCCGGTCAGGACGTAATGCAGTTTCCACGCGAGGTTGTCGGCGTCCTCGATGCCGCTGTTCGCGCCACGTGCACCGAACGGCGACACGCCGTGCGCGGCATCGCCGGCGAACAGTATGCGGCCATGCCGGAAGTGCTCCATCCGCGTGCATGAGAACGTGTACACGCTGCACCAGACGAGTTCGAACGGAACGTCGCCGAGCATGGCGCGTACGCGGGGAATGACGCGTTCCGGCTGCCGCTCCGCGATGGGGTCGGCATCCCAGCCGAGCTGGAAATCGATGCGCCAGACGTTGTCGGGCTGACGATGCATCAACGCCGAGCCGTGGCGGTGGAACGGCGGATCGAACCAGAAGCGGCGCTCGACCGGCAAGTCCGCATGCATGCGGATATCGGCAATCAGGAACCGATCGCGAAATGTCTGCCCGCTGCTTTTCAGCGCGAGCATCTCACGTACCGGCGACCGCGATCCGTCGCAGGCCACGAGGTAGTCGCAGCGCAGCCGATAGCTGCCGTCGGGCGTTTCGACGGTGACGAGCACAGCATCGTCGGAGACATCGACCGCGGTCACCTTGTTCTTCCAGCGCATCTCGACGCCGGCCTGCGCAAGCGCGTGGTCGTAGAGGAAACCTTCGGCGTAGTACTGCTGCACGTTGACGAACGCGGGATGGCAGTGACCCGCCTCGGGAAGCAGGTCGAATGCGTAGACGAGGCGATCGCGGAAATAAACCTTGCCGGTCTTCCACGAAACGCCCTTTCGGGCCGGTTCCTTGCAACCGAGCCGGTCCCAGATCTCGAGCGTTCGCTTCGCGAAGCAGATCGCGCGCGATCCGCTCGACAGCTTGTCGTCATCGTCGAGCAGCAGCACCGGTGACCCGTAGCGCGCGAGATCGATCGCGAGGGTCAGTCCGACGGGGCCCCCGCCGACGACGACCACCGGTCGATGCACGACGCCGGCCGTGCGGCATTCGGCCGGCATCGCATACGGCAGTGCGAGCGTCTGATAGTCGATCGACATCGGGTCACGGCGGCAGTGACGTTGCACCGCCGCACAATCGGCTCAAGCTCAGTCAGCGAGCGCGCGCCACATCTCCTGGTCGCGCGCCGCGGTCCAGATGCGCGGATCGGGATGCGCGGTCGCTTCGTCGTAGGCCCGCGTCACGTCGAACGGCAGGCAATGGTCGAAAATCACCCAGTGCCCGTATTTCGGACGCAGCTCGGCATAGGTATCCGCGTAGATCGCGCGGAGGTCCTTGCCGTGGTTCGCGGCTTTCGATACGGCCGCGTAGAGTTCGCTCACGAACGCGCGCGTTCCTGCGAGCCCCTCTTCGATCTGGCGACGATCGACCAGCGCCGGGCCGCGGCCGGGAACGAGCCTTTCCGGGCGCAGCGCGGCCAGTGCATCGAGCGTCTTCGGCCAGTCGGCGAAATACGCATCGCCTGCGTAGGGGGTTGCACCGTACTCGACGAGATCGCCGGAGAACAACGTGCGCTCCTGCGGCAACCACACGATCGTGTCGCCTTTCGTGTGCCCGCGGCCGATCTGCATCAGTTTGACTTCGAGCTTGCCAAGCCACACGGTCATCTCACCGCGGAACGTCAGCGTCGGCCACGTCAATCCGGGCACGCTTTCAACGGCGCGAAACAGCCGCGGAAAACGCTCGATCTCGCTTTGCATGTCCTGCGCGCCACGCTCGACGATCAGGTCGTAGGTGTCCTGGCTCGCGATGATCTCCTGCGGTGCATAACCGGCCGCGCCAAGGACGCGGACCGCGTGATAGTGCGTGAGCACCACGTAGCGGACCGGTGCGGCGGTGACTTCGCGGATGCGCCGCACCACGTCCTGCGCCATCACGGGCGTCGCCTGCGTGTCTGCGACGAGCACGGCATCGTCGCCGATGACGATGCCGGTGTTCGGATCGCCCTCCGCCGTGTACGCGTACGCGTGCTCCGAAAGCCGGTCGAAGCTCACCGTCTTTTCCTGAACGTCCGCCTGTGACGCGAAGGCCTTGCTCATCATTGCCTCCTCTTTCCCGCCGCGGCTTTCGCGGCCCGAACGTCGATTCGTTATTATGCGTTACTGCGGACTACACGAGAGCGACGCCATGCCGGAACACCTGCTCGTCGAGACGCGCGATCGCGTCGGCCTGCTGCGCATCAACCGGCCGCAGCGAATGAACGCGCTGAACGACGCGCTGGCACGCGAGATCTGCGACGCGCTGTTCGCGAACGACGCCAATGCGCAGATCGGCTGCACGGTCATCACCGGCAACGACAAGGCGTTCGCGGCGGGCGCCGACATCGGCGCGATGGCCGAATGGAACTACGCACGCGTGTACGGCGACGATTACATCACCAAGGACTGGGAAGGAATTCGTCGCGTGCGGAAGCCCGTCATTGCGGCGGTCGCGGGTTACGCGCTCGGCGGCGGATGCGAACTGGCGATGGCCTGCGACATCATCATCGCCGCCGATACGGCGAAGTTCGGACAGCCGGAAGTCACCATCGGAACGATGCCCGGATTTGGCGGCACGCAGCGGCTGCCACGCGCGGTCGGCAAGGCGAAGGCGATGGACTGGTGCCTGACGGGTCGGATGATCGACGCGAACGACGCCGAACGCGCGGGCCTCGTCGCGCGCGTCGTTCCCGCGGCCGATCTCGAAACGGAAGCGCTTGCGGTGGCCGCGAAGATCGCGTCGTTTTCGCTCCCCGTCGTCATGAAGATCAAGGAAGCGGTCAATCGCGCGTACGAGTCGTCGCTGACCGACGGTCTCGCGTTCGAGCGTCGCGAGTTTCATGCGACATTCGCGCTCGACGATCAGAAGGAAGGGATGCGCGCGTTCGTCGAGAAGCGCAAGCCGCGGTTCACGCATCGCTAGCCGTACGATGCGGGGTTCTTGCGTCGCGCGCTCGATCCGCGTCGCGACGCGCACCGCCGGCGCGTCACGCTTGCGGAGCGCCCGCCGATGAGCGTTGACGTGGCGTCGATTCGCGCCTGGTTGTCGGCACACCGTCACGATGCCGAGGCATTCCTCGCGGCGTTGGTGCAAACGCCCTCGGACAATCCGCCGGGCGATTGCGCGCCGCATGCCGAGCGTGCGGGGGCGCTGCTCGAAGACATGGGGTTGGTCGTCGAACGGCATCCGGTGCCGCGCGCGGAGGTCGTCGCGCACGGCATGGTGTCGTGCACGAATCTCATCGTGCGCGCGCGCTTCGGCGGTGGCAACGGCCCGACGATCGCGTTGAACGCACACGGCGACGTCGTGCCGCCGGGCGAGCACTGGAGTGTCGATCCGTATGGCGCCGACGTGCACGACGGCGTGATGTATGGCCGCGGCGTTGCCGTGTCCAAATCGGATTTCGCGACGTATGCGTTCGCACTGCGTGCGTTGCTGGCCGCCGCCGCTTCGGGTGCGCTGCTCGACGGCACCGTCGAACTGCACTTCACCTATGACGAGGAGACCGGCGGCTCGATCGGGCCCGCGTGGCTGCTCGCGCAGCGGCTGTCGAAACCGGACTACGCGATCAGCGCGGGTTTTTCGTACGCGATCACGACGGCGCACAACGGCTGCCTGCATCTGGAAGTCGACGTGCTCGGGCGCTCGGGTCACGCGGCCGAACCCGAGGGTGGCATCGACGCACTCGAGGCGGCGAACGGCCTGCTCACCGGCCTGTACGCATTACGGGCAACGTACGAGGCGACGCGCTCGCGCGTTCCCGGAATTACGCATCCGACCCTCGTCGTCGGCATGATCGAAGGCGGCATCAACACGAACGTCGTGCCGGACAAGGTGCGTTTCAGGCTCGACCGGCGCATCATCCCCGAGGAAGACCCGGTCGTCGTCGAGGCGACGCTGCGCGATCACATCGCGTCGCTGGCGCGCGCCTGGCCCGATGTGCGCGTGCGGGTCGAACGCGTGCTGCTCGCGCGGCCGCTCGTCCCGATCGCCGGACAACAAACGCTCGTCGATGTCATTGCGCGGCGCGGTCATGAAATCTTCGGCTTCGCATTGCGTAGCGTTGGCGTTCCGATCTACACCGATGCGCGTCATTACACGACGGCGAATATTCCGACGGTGCTGTACGGGGCCGGGCCGCGAACGCTGGCGGAGGCGAACGGCCATCGCCCCGACGAACGCCTCGTCCTCGACGATCTGCACCGCGCGACCGAGGTCGTCGCGCTGGCGCTTGCGGATCTGCTGACGCCCGCGGGCGATGCACGGCGCGCCGGCGCATGACGAACGTGGGCTTGCGCGGCATCGTGTGCGCGCTCGGTGTTGCACAGATCGTGTCATGGGGAACGCTGTTCTATTCGATCGCGGTCCTCGGACCGCCGATGGCACGCGAGCTCGATGTCAGCGATGTCGTGCTCTACGGCAGTTTCACCGGTGGCTTGTTCATCTCGGGCATCGTTTCGCCGTGGGTCGGGCGCCGTATCGATCGCGACGGCGGGCGTGCCGTGCTCGCCGGCGGCTCGCTGCTCGGTGCGCTCGCCTGCCTGTTGCTCGCGACCGCTGTCGGTACGGCGACGATGCTCGCCGGCTGGCTGGTCGCAGGTCTTGCGATGGCCGCCTGCCTGTACGACCCGGCGTTCGCTGCGCTCTATCGGATTTCGGGCGCGTCGTATCGGCGCGCGGTGACGGCGCTCACGCTGTTTGGCGGCTT
>JAICVH010000210.1 GCA_025935435.1 Burkholderiales bacterium | reverse complement strand
GTCGCGTCGACGACGAACATGACGAGCGCGCGCAGCTCGGTCGACCCGGTGCTCGAGACCTGCATTGGCGTATCCGCGCCGTGTCCCACTTCGGGCTGGCCGACTCGCACGCGCGTGACGCCGTGCTGGCCGCGGATCGACTGTTCTCCCGCGAGCACGTAGAACGCCTCGGATCCGGGATGCGTATGCACCGGCGTGATGCTGCCGGGCGCTCCGCTCGCTTCGTTGATGCGCAACAGGTACTGCGGCGCGTTGACCGCCGCGATCGGCCCGACCTCCGCGACTTTGCTGCCGCCGGATGATGAACCACCCGACGGTCCGAGCGTGAACAGCCAGATCTTTCCACCCGATTCAGCGACCAGCGACCATGGGCCCGCCGCAGTGCGCGCCTTCTCCACGGTACTAAAATCATCGATGCGCCAGTACAGCGGACCCGCTGGCAGCGCCTGCGTCTTGAGTTCCGCGAGCGGCTTGATGACCAGCGGCTGTTGTTGGGCGGCCGCCGGAGTCGAGCTCGTTGAAAGCGCCCACGTACAGGCTGCGACCAGTGTGACGAGAAGCCGATTCATGGTGTTACCTCCTTGCGTCGAAGAACTGCGGTCGGATTACCGCTAAGCGCCGTGCGTCCGCGCCGGGATGACGACCCGGTCACGCTGCCATTGCAAAGCGGAATCGAACCTGCGTCCCGACGAATCGGTTACGGTTTTCCTATGGAATTGCTTCGCCGGCGCAATTGGCCGCGGCGCGAGCCGTCACCGAGGCAGTGCAGGCGGCTTCCGACACCACCGTGACCCAACGCGCTCGACTCGAGATCGGTGCCTGGTCGGCAAATCCGTCCACGAACGAGCTCAGCCGCAACGGCGAGACGGTGCGCATCGAACCCAAAGCGATGGAAGTGCTGATGCTGCTTGCCGAGCGCGCCGGGGAGGTCACGAGTCGCGAAGCGTTGTTTGCATCGGTATGGCCGGGGGTCGTCGTCGGCGATGAAGCGCTGACGCAATGCGTCATCAAATTGCGTCGCGCACTCGGCGACAATCCGCGCGCGCCGTCGTACATCGAAACGATCTCGAAGCGGGGCTATCGCCTGATCGCGCCCGTGCGCCAGGTCAAAGGGGAGCCGGGTACGCGCGTCGACACGCAGTTGCCTTCGCGCGGGTTGATGCGGCGCTCGCGCGATGCATTGGTCCACAACCGGCTCGTGGTCGCGCTGCTCATCGGTCTGGCGGTGGTGTCCGGCGCGTATATCGTTCACGACCAGAGACGCTCGGCGGTGGTCGCCCAGACCTTCGACGCGGCAGGAGAGCGCGAGGCATCGCTCGTCACGGTGACCGTATTGCCCTTCGAGTCGCTCGGCGGCGATGACGAACAGGCCTATCTCGCGCGCGGCATCAGCAATGACCTGATGGCGGCGCTTTCGAGGCTGCCCGAGTTGCGCGTGATCGGCTCATCGGGTGCGCCGGTTCCTTCCCAGACCGCGCCTGGCGCCCGCTACCTGATCTCGGGCAGCGTGCAGCGCGGCGCCGGCAAACTTCGCATCGGCATCAACTTGATCGATACGGACACAAATCGGCAGTTGTGGTCCGATCGGTTCGAACGTCCCATTGACGATCTGTTTTCCGTCCAGGATGAAATCATCCAACGCCTGACCGAATCGCTGCCGGCGAAGCTCACCGACGCGGCACGGCAGCGTCTTGCGCGTCGTCACACACGAAGCCTCGAAGCGTATGACGACTTCCTGCGTGGGCAGGCGCTGTTCCTGGTGCGACAGGTCGACGAGAACGAGGCTGCGCGCGCGCTGTACCGCAAGGCGCTCGAACTCGACCCCGAATTCGCGCGCGCATACGCCGGCGTTGCCATGACCTATGCGATGGAGCACATCCTGCGGCAGGCGCGCGGTGATTCACCGTTGCTCGCGCGAGCGTTCGAACTGGCAGAGGCGGCACGATTGATCGATCCGGAGCTTCCCGAGATTCACTGGGCGCTCGGGTTCGTACATGCGCAGGCGCGGCGCCACGACCTCGCGTTGCAGTCGTTACAGCGAGCGATCGATCTCAACCGCTCGTACGCGGACGCGTATGCATTGACCGCGGGTGTCTACACGTACTCGGGACGACCGGCCAGGTCGATACCGTTGCTGCGCACGGCGATGCGGCTCAATCCCGACGGCGGTTACCTGTATTTTCTGCTGCTCGGGCGCGCGTATCTGTTCGAGAACGATTCCGAGCAGGCGCTCATCAATCTGCGCGAAGCGGCGGCTCGCAACCCGGTAAACCTCGAAACGCGCATTTACCTCGCAGCGGCGCTCGTTGCCGCGGGCGATCGTCGCGCCGCCGAATGGGAGGTGCAGGAAATCCGGGCACTCGATGCCGGATTCTCACTGCAAGGGTGGCTCGAGACGTACCCGCTCACGAGCGAACGTCATGTGAAAGCGCTCGAGGACCTGCTCGCTAAGGTCGGTCTGTAGCAACGCTCGCACTACGCGCCGAGCATGTCCTGCCAGATCGATTGCGCCCACGCGAATCCGTAGTCGCCCTCCAGCGCGCTTTTCGCCGGCGATAGGCCCCCGGACCCCGGTACGGTGACGAATGTTTGCTGCTTTGGATCGTACTGATGCACGGACGCGACGTGCACGGCCTCGCGATCGGTGATGTAGCTGTAGCAGGTGTTGTTGACGACGGGGGACGCGTTCACCGGCTGTTCCGCGAAGGTCGCCAGCACGGCGGCAGCGACGACTTTGCCATGCTGATTCGCCATGTGCCCGGACTTTGGCATCAGCGGTGCGATCTGGATCGCGTCGCCGATCACGTGCACGCCCGGGACCTTCTTCGACTCGAACGTGAGGAAGTCCACCTCGCACCACTGATTGTTCGCGGTGATGACGCCCGCGCTGCGCGCGATATCGGCAGCACCGTGCGGAGGGATCACGTTCAGCACGTCGGCCTTGACGTCATCGGCCGTCTCGAAGCGCGCGGTGCGCGAGCGGAGGTCGACCTCGGTCAACACGTGCTCGGTCCGGTATTCGATGATGCCCGCGTAATCCTCGGTCCACGCGCGCATGAACAGCGCCTTCTTCGATTGCACGTCGTCGTTGCCATCGAGGATCAGCACCTTGCTCCTGGGCTTCGCGCGCTTGAAATACCACGCGACCTGGCACGCGCGCTCATACGGCCCCGGCGGACAGCGGTAAGGCGCGCGCGGTATCGAGATCGCAAAAACGCCGCCATCGCGCATGGCCTCGAGCTGCCTGCGCAGAGCGACCGTCTGCGGTCCGGCAAGCCATGCGTGCGGGAACTGCGCACGCGCGTCATCGGTTTCGAGCCCTTTGACGCGATCGAAGAAAAAATCGATGCCCGGGGAAAGGATCAACCGATCGTACGCAAGCTCCGGTCCCCGCGCGAGCCGGACGCGTCGGCGCTCGACGTCGATCGCAAGCGCCGTGTCGTGTACGACGTTCACGCCGCCCGCCGCGAGGGTGCGGTAGGGCAGCGTGATGTCGCCGATGGCCTTGCTGCCACCGAGCACCAGATTCGACAACGGGCACGATACGAACGCCGCATCGCGTTCGACCAGCGTCACGTCGACAGCGCGACCGCCCCACAGCTTGGCGTAGCGCGCGGCCGTCGCGCCGCCATAGCCGCCACCAATGACGACCAGCTTGCGAGCGTTCGCGGCGTGCGGAAATGCCGCACACGCAGTGAGGGCGCTGAGCGGCAGTGCGCCGGCTGCACGTAACAGCCGCCGTCGCAGGTGATCGACGACATGACCGGCGGTCTTCGCGTCATACGCGACCTTCGACGCCGCTGGCCGGCGCACGGAACTATCGAAGGCGCTCATTGCGAAACCTTGGCCCTCGAGAACCAGTCGGCGATCGCTTCGATCTGCGCGTCGGTGTAGCCCTTCGCGAGTTGCGGCATCACGGTGCCCGGTTGCGTGCCATCGCGAAACGCACGCAACTTGCCGACGAGCTGGTCGCGCGGCTGGCCGTGCAGTTTCGGCAGCGGCGTGCCGCCGGCGAAATGACAGCTTTGGCAACCGGCCGCCCAGTCGCGTGCCTGGTTGTCATCGGCGGCGGTCACGCTGCCGGCGAGCATTGCAACGAAGGTCGTTGCCGGCACAATCATTCGACGTTTCACCGCGCGTTGCCTCGCTACGATCGTATATCGGCCGGTATCCGGACACGTCGGAAATTTCGTCACACTAGAATAGCGCATGAACCGCAAGGTGCTGATGGTCTCGACCGCATCGCGCTGGCTTGGGACGGCGCGTATGCCCCGGTCGCTCGCGCGCGCGGGATTCGAGGTCTCGCTGCTGGCGCCGCGGGGTTCTCTCGCACTGCACTCGCGCTTCCTGTCGAGGACGAGTGTCCTGCGCGACGGATCGACACCGATGCAGTGGCTGCTGTCGCTGGTCGCAATGATCAACGAGGTCGATCCAACGCTCGTCGTACCTTGCGACGAAGTGGCGATTCGCCTGTTATTCGAGTTGGTACGAAGACCTCCGCGCGACCTCGGCAGCAATGGCGTAGCGCGGATCACGACGCTCGTGCAGCGCTCGCTCGGGGACCCGGCGCATTACGAGGCGAGCATCGACAAGACGCTGCTGCCGGCGGCAGCGGTCGCACTGGGCATACCGGTGCCGCGTCATGCGGTCGTCGACACGATCGAGCAGGCGGCGGAGCAAGGCGAGGTCCTCGGGTACCCGCTGGTGCTCAAGCGTCGCTACGGTTTTGCGAGCCAGGGCGTTGCGATCGTGCAACGATCCGACGAATTACGCGCCGCAGCGGGTGCGCTGCTGCGGCCGATGCAGCTGGACCTCGGTGTGCAGCGACCGCAGAAGCTGCTCGTGCAGGCATTCGTCGACGGTCCGATGCTGTCGCAGACGATGGTCGCGTGGGACGGCGTGCCGCTGGCCGGCTTCGGACGTCAGCGGCAGGTCGTGTTCTCGGCGGGCAAGGGCGCGTCGGCCGTCGTGTCCACGCGCAAGACGCCGGCGATCCGCGAGTACACGGAGCGGATGTGCCGCGCATTTGGCATGAGCGGATTCTTCAGCGTTCAGTACCTCGAGCCGGTTGACGGAACGCCGCCGGTGCTGCTCGAGATCAACCGCCGCATCGTCACCTTCATGCATCTCGACGAGTACTGCGGCGTCGACCTGTGCGGTGCGCTGTTCCAGCGCCTCGCCGGGTTGCCGCAGACGTTGCCGTCCGACATTGCCGACGGCGCAAGACCCAAAACCATCGTCTCGTTTCCACGCGAGTGGCTGCGCGATCCGGAAAGTGACTGGCTGCGCGATCATCCGGCCGACGTTCCCTGGGACGACCCGGAAGTGTTCGAAGCGATGGTGGCGCTGCGCCACGAGTAACACGGCGCT
>JAICVH010000497.1 GCA_025935435.1 Burkholderiales bacterium | reverse complement strand
CGGCGTTCAGGGTTATCGCTGGTGGGCCGCCAAGCGCGCCGAAGACGCGTCGGTGCTTTACACCGCGGTGAGCGAAGCGGTGCGCGCCAAGGATTCAGCCAAAGCCAAGGATGCGGCGGCGCAGATCACCGACCGCTACGCAGGCACCGGCTATGCCCCGCGCGCGGCGCTGTTGTTCGGCAAACTGCTCTACGACAGCGGCGATCGCAACGGCGCGAAGGCGCAATACGCATGGGTGCTCGAACACGCGAAGGAAGACGAGTTGCAGGCGATCGGCCGCTATCGCCTTGCTCAGGTGCAACTCGACGAGAAGCAAACGGATGCGGCGCTTGCGACGCTCGACGCCAAGCATCCGGATACGTTCGATGCGATCTACGCCGATCTGCGCGGCGACGCGCTGGCGATTGCAGGCCGTACGGCCGACGCGCGCACGGCGTACGAAACGGCGCTGTCGAAGCTCGATCCGAAATCTCCGTACCGCAACTACGTGCAGGTGAAGCACGATGCGCTCGGCGCCGCGAAGCCCGCGCCCGGAGCGACCAAATGACGCCGACGCGCGCGGTCGGCTGCGCCGCCTTCGTCGCGATGCTCGCGACCGGCTGCGCGACGCTGTCCGAATCGCCGCTGACGTCGTGGATGACATCGTTGCCGGTGCCATCGTTCGCGTGGCTGACGGGCGGTGGCAGCAAGAAGCCCGGGCCACTGCCCGCCGTGACTGCAACGGTGACGCCGCGCATCAGCTGGCAACAGGCGGTCGGCAAGGCTGCACCCGGCATTGCGCCCGCGGTGACGTCGGACGCCGTGTACGCGGCCGCGACCGACGGCACACTGATGCGCCTCGACCCTGCGACTGGACGCGTCGTGTGGCGCGCGAGTGCCGGCAAGACGCTGTCCGCCGGACCGGGCGCGAGTTCGTCGCTCGTCGTCGTCGGCACCGACAAGGGGGAAGTGCTCGCGTTCGACGCCGACGGCAAGCCGCTGTGGTCGTCACGCATTTCGAGCGAGCTGATCGCGCCGCCGCGCATTTCCGACAAGGTCGTCGTCGCGTTCTCCGGCGACGGCCGCATCTTTGGATTGAACGCCGCGGACGGCAAGACGCTGTGGGTCGATCAGCGCACGAATCCGTCGCTCACCGTGCGCAACGCAGCCGGCGGCGTCGTCACGCGCGGTGGACTTCTCACCGGGACGGCGGGCGGGCGATTGCTCGCGATCGACACGCAAAGCGGAACCGTGGGCTGGGACGCGACGGTGGCGACCCCGAAAGGTGCGACCGAACTCGAACGCATCGCCGACATCACCAGCCTGCCCTACGTCGATGAGAACGAAGTGTGCGCGGCCGCGTACCAGGGTCGCGTCGCGTGCTTCGACCTCGTGCGCGGCACGTTGAAATGGTCGCGCGACGTCTCGAGTCTCGCCGGCCTCACCGCCGATGCGCAGCGCCTGTACATCGTCGACGACAAGGGTGCCGTGCAGGCATTCGATCGCAGCAACGGCGCTTCGATCTGGAAGCAGGACGTGCTCGCAAAACGTCGCCTTGGCGGCCCGCAACTGATCGGCGATGAACTCGGCGTCATCGATGTTGAAGGCTACCTGCACCTGCTCTCGCGTAGCGACGGCGCGTATGTCGGCCGCCTCGCGACGGACGGCAGCCATGCGACCGCACAGCCGCTCGCGCTCGGCGGCGGACTGTTGTGGCAATCCGAAAAGGGAACGGTGTTCGCCGTGAACGCGCGGTGACGCTCGGAACCGGATGCTGCCCACCGTCGTCCTCGTCGGCCGTCCGAACGTCGGCAAATCGACGCTCTTCAATCGGCTGACGAAGACGCGCAACGCGCTCGTCGCCGATTTCCCGGGACTGACGCGCGACCGTCATTACGGCCGTGCGCGCGCCGGCGAGCGCGAATACCTGGTCGTCGACACCGGCGGTTTCGAGCCGGTTGCAACGTCGGGCATCCTGTTCGAGATGGCCAGACAGGCGAAGACCGCGATTGCCGAAGCGGACGTCGTCGTGTTCATCGTCGACGCGCGCAGCGGCGTCGCGCCGCAGGACATCGCGATCGCCGATCTGCTGCGGCGCTCCGGCCGCCCGATCGTCCTTGCGGTCAACAAGGCAGAGGGCCTCGAGCCCGCGCGCAGCGTCGCCGAATTCCACGAACTCGCGCTCGGCGAACCGCTGCCGATCTCCGCCGCGCATGGCGAGAACGTGCGTGACCTGATCGAGCATGCGCTTGCGCAAGTGCCGCTGCGTGCCGACCACGACGCCCTCGGCGACGACTCGGATGCGGCGACAAGGCGCATCCGTCTCGCCGTCGTCGGCCGCCCGAACGTCGGCAAATCGACGCTCGTCAACGCGCTCGTCGGTGAAGAACGCGTGATCGCGTTCGACGAACCGGGCACGACGCGCGATGCGATCCATCTCGATTTCGAACGCGGCGAGCGGCGCTACACGGTCATCGACACCGCGGGCGTGCGCCGGCGCGGCAAGACGAACGAGGCGATCGAGAAATTCTCCGTCATCAAGACGCTGCAGGCCATCGAGGACGCGCACGTCGTCGTGCTACTCGTCGACGCTGCCGACGGCATCACCGAGCAGGACGCACACCTCGCCGGGCACATCCTCGAAGCGGGGCGCGCGCTGGTCGTGGCGATCAACAAGTGGGACGCGACAGACACCGAGGCCCGCAGCACGGTCAAGCGCGAACTCGATCGCAAGCTCGGCTTCCTGTCGTTCGCCGAGCACCACCATATCTCGGCGCGCGAGCACCGCGGCATCGATGCACTGTTGCGCTCGGTCGACGCCGCGTACTCGGCGGCGATGTCGAAGCTGCCGACGCCGCGCCTGACGCGCACGCTGCAGCT
>JAICVH010000471.1 GCA_025935435.1 Burkholderiales bacterium | reverse complement strand
TCGCAAGCATGTAGATGACGGGTGCCTCCGCGGCGAGCGGTCGGCGTGCGAGCTTCAGCATCGCCCACGCGACGAGCGATAGCAGGCCCCAGCGCATCATCACTTCCTCGGTGATGCCGCCGTAGAGCACGCCCGACGCAAGCGCTTCACCGATATTGCGCAGCGATGCGGGTTGGCCGGCCGCGCCGCCCTGAAAAACCGTGCGGTCGACGACCACGATGACGGCGCCGACGATCAACCCACCGGCGATCGCGAGCGGCAATTCGTGCAGCAGATGTCGTCGCACGTTGACGCCGGCAAGATGCGACGTGAGGCCGAGGCGATGCGCCAGCGCCGCACCGATCGCAGCACCGGCCGCGAGCAGCAGCGCCGGCTGAATCAGCGTCAGCGCCTTCAGCACGCCTGGCGCCATGCCGGGTGCGGCGGCGCGCAGGCTCTCGTCGAGTGAGGGCGGAAACGTCAGCGGCAGTGCCAGCACGCCGAGCAGGCCCGCGGCGACCAGCGGCCAGAAGCGTTGCGGGAACGAGGGACCCGATTCGAGCATCCGTGACTTGAATCAAAGTCTTGTCGAGCGAAGCGGACGTAGCCTACGTTAAAATATGACGTCAGCAGCGATGGTGTCGGCCGCGCTGAAGCCCCGCGTTGTCGGCCGCGGTCGCGCATCAAACCATGTCGCTTTATACGCTCGGACTGAATCACACCACCGCGCCGCTCGACGTGCGCGAGCGGGTCACGTTTGCGCCCGATGCGCTGTGCGACGCGCTGCGCGAGCTGACGGGCAAGCGGATGGTCAAGGAAGCGGCCATCCTGTCCACCTGCAACCGCACCGAGGTGTATTTCCACGGTGGCGAGCCCGAGCCGGTGACGCGCTGGCTCGAAAGCGCGCATCGGTTGCCGCCGGCAATGCTCAATCCCTATGTCTATACGCTGAACGGCGATCGCGCGGTGACGCACGCGTTCCGCGTCGCGAGCGGCCTTGATTCGATGGTGCTTGGCGAGCCGCAGATCCTCGGCCAGATGAAGCAGGCGGTGCGTTCGGCAGAGGCGGCGGGTTCGCTCGGCCTGGTGTTGAATCGGTTGTTCCAGCGGACGTTCGCTGTCGCGAAGGACGTGCGCTCGCAGACCGACATCGGCAGTGCGTCGATCTCGATGGCCGCGGCGGCGGTGAAGCTCGCCGATCGGATTTTCCCGTCGGTATCGGAGCAACGACTGCTGCTGATCGGCGCCGGCGAGATGATCGAACTGGCCGCGACGCACTTCGCGACGCGGCGGCCGCGTTCGATCACGGTGGCGAATCGCACGCTCGAACGCGGCAATCAGCTTGCCCATCGGTTCGACGCCGATGCGATCACGCTGACCGAGCTGAACGAGCGCCTGGCGCAATTCGACGTCATCGTGACGTGCACGGCCAGCACGCTGCCGATCATCGGCAAGGGGACGCTCGAGCGCGTGGTGAAACAGCGCAAGCATGCGCCGGTGTTGATCGTCGACCTCGGCGTTCCGCGCGATGTCGAGCCGGAGGCGTCGACGCTCGACGACGTGTTCCTGTACAGCGTCGACGACCTCGCCGAAATCGTCAAGGACAATCTCCAGATCCGCCGCGAAGCCGTCGTGCAGGCCGAGCAGATGATCGCCGAGCAGACGTCGCATTTCCTGCACTGGCTGCAGGGACGCAGCGTCGTGCCGACGATTTCCGCACTCGCAGCGCATTACGAAGCAGTGCGCAGTGCGGAGCTCGAACACGCTCGGCGCATGCTTGCGACCGGCGCGTCACCGAACGACGTCGTCGAGGCGCTCGCGCGCGGTCTCGCCGGCAAGCTCTTGCATCCGTCGCTTGCTGCGCTCAATGCCGCGGGCGAAGCGGAACGCGCGGAGCTGATTGCGCTCTTCTCGCGTATCTACACGCTCGACGAAGGGTCGGACGCGTAAGTCGACGTTACCGTAAGCGCGGCAAGTCGAAGGGTCGCGATGGCGCCGCAATTGTTCGCGAGGCCGGCGCCGCGACTGCGAGTGTCGAATAATGACGGCTTCGACACCGCTTACGACACTTTGTGAAGTCCTCGCTTCGCACCAGGCTCGACCAGCTGAGCGCCCGCCTTGCGGAGGTCGATGCGCTGCTCGCCTCCGAGGAAGCGACGCGCGACATGGAACGCTATCGGTCGCTGACGCGCGAACGTGCGGAGATCGATCCGGTGGTGACCCGTTTCAGCGAATTCGAGAAAGCCGAGGCCGATCTCGCGACCGCGGTCGAGCTCGCGCACGATCCGCAGATGCGCGAATACGCCGATGACGAGCGGCGTAACGCGGAGGCGCGCATCGAGGCGCTGACCGGCGAGCTGCAGGCGATGCTCCTGCCGAAGGATCCGAGCGACGAGCGCAACGTATTCATCGAAATCCGCGCGGGTACGGGCGGCGATGAGTCGGCGCTGTTCGCGGCCGATCTGTTTCGGATGTACGCACGCTACGCGGAGCGACGCCGCTGGAGCGTCGAGGTGGTGTCTGAATCGCCGTCGGATCTCGGCGGCTATCGCGAGATCATCGCGCGCATCGTCGGTAACGGCGCGTACGCAAAGCTGAAGTTCGAATCGGGCGGGCACCGCGTGCAGCGCGTCCCGGAAACGGAGGCGCAGGGCCGCATCCACACGTCGGCGAGCACGGTCGCGGTGCTGCCCGAGGCCGACCCCGTGGCCGACATCACGATCAACCCGGCCGACTTGCGCATCGACACGTTCCGCGCGTCGGGCGCGGGCGGTCAGCACGTGAACAAGACGGATTCCGCCGTGCGCGTGACGCACCTGCCGACCGGTATCGTCGTCGAATGCCAGGATGACCGGTCCCAGCATCGCAATCGCGCGCAGGCGATGTCGGTGCTCGCCTCGCGGCTGGTCGACCGCGAGCGGCGCGAACGTGCGCAGAAGGAAGCGGCGCATCGCAAGAGCCTGATCGGATCCGGCGATCGCAGCGAACGCATCCGCACGTACAACTT
>JAICVH010000101.1 GCA_025935435.1 Burkholderiales bacterium | reverse complement strand
CTCGCCGAATACCGCGCCGCCAACTCGAAATACGTTCCCGCCAACGCACCGTTCGAAACGATCGGCGAGGCGGCGCGCGTGCTCGGCATGACGCCCGCCGTGTTCCGGCGCATCGCGCCGGTGATCACCGTGTATTCGCGACAACCGGGCGTCAACGCGGCGACTGCTGCGCGCGACGTACTGCTCGCATTACCGAATACGACGGCCGAGGTCGTCGACGCGTACATCGAACAGCGCGCGCAGGCGCTTGCCAACAAACTGCCGGTGCCGGCGTTCCCGCCCGCGCAGGCCTTCGGCAGCGGTCCGGTGCCGGTATGGCGCATCCGCGCCGAGGCGACGCTGCCCGATGGTGTAACCTTCGCCCGCGAAGCCGTCCTGCGCCCCTCCCAGGACGCGCAACGGCCGTTGATCGCGCTCGCCTGGCTCGAGCCGCCACGATCAGCGCCTGTACCTACCCTTGCCCCCCGATCCTGATGGCCGCTATCGCCGACTCCGCTACGTTTCGCACGACAGGGTTCGCACGCGACCTCGCTCGGCGCGTCGGGCTGACCGGCTTCGGTCACTGGTGGGTGCAGCAACTTTCGGCCATGCTGCCCGCTCGCCTGCGCGCGGCGCTCGAACATCGCCAGGCGCGCCCGGTGCTCGCATTCGACGGCAGCCGCGCGACGCTCTGGCAGCCGACGTCGTCCGCGGGTCGTGTGCAGATGGTCGAAGTCGCGCAGATTCCGCTGTATGCCGACACCGAAACGGTTGCGGCCGGTGGTCGCGCAGCGCTCGCGCCGCTCGTGCGCGCGGCAAACGGTGCCGCGCCCGAGGTGATCCTTTCACTATCGCCCCGAGCGTCGCTGCGCAAGCATCTGACGCTGCCGGCCGCAATCGAAGGCAATCTCCACCAGGCACTTGCGTATGACCTCGATCGCCATACGCCCTTCAAGCCCGACGAGCTGTATTTCGACGCGGTGATCGTCGACCGCGATCCTTCGCGCAACACGCTCGACGTCGAGCTCGTTGCCGCGCGCCGCGCGGTCGTCGATCCGATGCTGCGGCACGCCGAAAATTTCGGCGTTCGCGTCGTTGCGGTCACCGTCGATCCGCCTGCCGCAGCGCCCGCGTCGCGCCATAACCTGCTGCCGGACGAGCGTCGTTCCGCGGTTTCACCCTGGTTGCGCTGGCAGGTGATCATCCCCGCCGCACTGCTGATTGCAGGTGTCGTGGCGGCGCTGGTGATTCCGGTGTGGCAGAAGCGCATCGAAGCGATCGAATTGAACGAGCAATCGGACAGCGCGCGACAGCGCGCCGCAGTGTCCGATACGTTGCGTACCGATCTCGAGCGCAGAGTCAGCGACTACAACTTCGCACTCGAGCGCAAGTACGCGTTTCCGGGCGCGGTCCAGGTGCTCGACGACATCACGCGCATCCTTCCCGACGACACGTGGCTCACGCAACTCGAACTGCGAGGCGTGCGCGGCAAGGATGGACAGCGCGAGCTCACGCTGCGCGGTGAATCGGCGAACGCCGGTCGCCTCGTGTCGCTGCTCGAAGAATCGAAGCTTTTCACGCAGTCGGCCCCCCGTTCGCCCACGACGAAGATTCAGCCGGGGCCCGGCGAAATTTTCGATGTCGGTGCGCAACTCAAGCCGCTGCCGCCACCGCCTGCGGCACCGCTCGACGTGACCGCGCGGCCGGCGCCGACCGCAACGCCGGTGCCATCCGTCACGCGCGCCTCGCCGGCAACCGCCGCCGCGGCGCCGCCGAGCGCGGGCGTCAGTGGCGCGGCGCCACCGGCAACCGGCGCCCCGGCCAACGCGCCCGCGATGACCGGCGCTGCCGCGACGCCACCGACATCGGCACCCACGCCGAACGCCGCCGCTACGCCGTCGCTGCCGGCGGCGGTTCCGGGTGCCGTCGCGCCAGGGGCCAACGGCGCGGCCGCACCAGCGGGGCCGCCGAGTTCGCGCGGTCCGGCGACCGTACGTAGCGCGCCGAGCCAAGGAGGTGTCGCGCGGTCGGTTGCGCCACTTGCGCCGGCCGTAAACCCTGCAACCACGGCGCCCAATCCGGCGACATCAGCGACGACCACGCTCGAACCACCGGCGCCGACGGAGCCACCGCCCGCCGACGATGACGCGAGCAACTGACAACATGACGCCACCCGCTCTCAAGCATTGGACACCCGCCCAGCAGCGCGCGCTCGCGGCCGCGCTGTTGGTCGCCAGCGTGCTGCTGGTGCTGCTCGCGGTGTTCGGGCCGATCGTGATGCTGCATCGGCATTACGATGCGGCGATCGCCGACACGTCCGATCGGCTGGTTCGCTATCAGCGCGTTGCCGCGCAAGCGCCCGCGCTGCGCATGGCGCTCGATGCAATGCGCGATCGCGATGGCCGGCGCTTTTTCCTGAAGAACACGGCGACCAATCTCGCCGGTGCCGAACTGCAGGAACTGGTGAAAGCGGCCATCGAAGGCAACGGCGGGCGCATCACGACGAGTCAGAACACGAGCCCGCGAGAGGATGGTCGCTTTCGAGAGATCGGCGTGAACGTCCAGTTTTTCGCGTCGACGCCCGCATTGCAGAAGATTCTGCTCGCGATCGAAACGCACCAGCCGTATCTGATCGTCGAAAACCTCACGGCGCGACCGCTCAACGCGTTCCGCGGTTTCAAGCCGGCGGCGGGTCAGGAACCCGAACTCAATGTGCAACTCGACGTGGGCGCATGGGCGTATGCGGAACCGGCACGCGCGGCGCCGCCTGCGAAAACATCATGAACCGTAACGTTGGCGGAGGTGACGATGCGTGACGCAACCGCGCTGGCCCGAGGCCTTTTGATCTGGTTCGTACCCTTTGCCCTCGTTGTCGTCGCCCTTGGCTACGAAACGGACTGGGGTCGCTCGGTCACGCCCGAGCCGCCCAGAACCGCCGCGCCGGGTCCGCAACCGGTTTCCGTCGCGTTGCTGCCGGAGTACCGGCTCGATGGAGGACTCGAGGCCCGCCGTGAAACGGTCGATCGCGTGCTCTTCAATCCGACGCGTCGCCCGGCGCCGCCCGCCAATCAGGCGGCCGCTGCGCCATCGTCGATGAAGCGCGGCCTGTACACGCTTACCGGCACCACGGTCGTCGGCAGCACGGCGACGGCGTTCCTGCGCGAGGTGAGCAGCGGTAAATCGCGCAGTGTCCGCAAGGGGGAATCGGTCGACGGCATGCTCGTCGCCGAGGTCGCTCCCGACCATGTGCGGCTGAAACAGGGCGACGAGGTCGAGGATCTGGGACTGAAGATCGCCGCAGGACCGCGTACGACGGTGCAAACGGTGGTGGCGGCGCAGGCGGGGGCAACGCCCGGTCAGCCCACCCAGCCTGGCCAGCCGGGCCAGGCGGGCCAGCCCGGCCAGCCGGTGATGCGTCCGGGGCCGTTCAGCGGCGCCGTCGCGGCCGGCGGCAGCGCACCCGCTGCGGGGCAACCGCAGACGCAGCCCGTCGCCCGTCCGCCCGTTGCGCCGCCGGCCACCGCCGCGCCGCGCACCAGCGGAACGATAAGCGTGAGCGAACTGCTCGCCGAACGGCGCCGTGCCGCGCGCGCGGCCGCCGAAGCCGCTGCGGGCCGGGGCGCGACGCAGAACCCGCCGCGATGAGGGACGCGCGTGCACGTCCGGCGACGAGCGCCATGCGCATCCGCAACGCTCGCACAGCCGCCAAAGAACCGACGAGGCCTATGACTTTCAATCGCGTGAATCGCGCGCTGGCGACGGCGCTGGTGCCGCTCCTTGCGGCGTGCGCGCAGCAGCCGACGCTGTCCGAGGTCGCCGCGCCGGCGCCGATCACCGATGCCGCCAAAGCCTATGACGCCGAGGCGGCGCGGGCGGCCGCCAAGGCCAGCGACGCCGAGCGATCCCGCGTCTACAAGGGCACCGGCGTGATCGTGCGGGGCCAGGACAGCGGTGGTGCACTGCCCGGCGGACCGCCGCCGCCGCCGGCCGGCGGTGGCCCCGTCGTGCTCAATTTCGAAGGGGCCGACCTGCGCGAAGTCGTTCGCAACGTTCTCGGTGACATCCTGAACCAGCCGTACACGATCGATCCGAACGTCGGCGGCCAGGTGACGATCCGCACGACCGGCGGCATCGCGCGCAACGCGCTCCCCGCGACGCTCGAGACGCTGTTGCGCATGAACGGCGCCACGATGGTGTACGAGGGGAACCTGTGGAAGATCGTCCCGCAGACGGCCGCGGTGCGCGGCAACGTGACGCCGCAGCTCGGCAACTCGGCGCGCGCGCTGCCGCAGGGCTTCTCGGTGCAGATCGTTCCGCTCAAGTACATCGGCGTGCGCGACATGCTGCGAATCCTCGAGCCGTTCGCCAAGGATGCGCAGGCGGTGCGCGCGGACGACGTCCGCAACCTGTTGATCCTCTCCGGCACCGAGCCCGAGCTTCGCCATCTGCTCGAAACCATCGACATGTTCGACATCGACTGGATGTCCGGCATGTCGGCGGGCGTGTTCACGCTGCAGAACGCCGACGTCAAGACCGTTTCGCAGGAACTCGACAAGGTGATCGGCGACCGCAACACCAGCCCGTTCACCGGAATCCTGCGCATCATTCCGATCGAGCGGATGAATGCGCTGCTGGTCATTTCGCCGAACGCGGCGTACATCGAGCAGGCGAAGAAGTGGATCGAACGTCTCGACGCCGGCAGCGGCGAGGGCACGCGCTTCTACGTCGTCAACCTGCAGAACCAGCGCGCGGAGCGCGTTGCGCCCTTGCTGCAGCAGGCGTTTACCGGCCAGGCCGCGGCAGCCGCGGCGGCCGGTCCGCCGACGCTCGCACCCGGCACGCCAGCCGGCCAGATCATCTCGCCGCCGTCGTTCCAGACCCAACCGACGATTGCACCCAACACGCCCGCTGCCGCGGCGGCGCCGGCTGCGGCAGCCGCCGCCGGCGCGACCGTAGGCGCCGCCACGGCGGCGCGCGCCGTCGGTGCAGAAAACGGCGTCGGGGTCGTCCGCAACATCCAGGTCGTCGCGGACAAGGACCAGAACACGGTGCTGATCGTCGCGACGCCGTCGGAGTACTCGATCATCGAGCAGGCGCTGAAGAAGCTCGACGTCCCGTCACGCCAGGTGATGATCGAAGTGACGATCGCCGAGGTCAAGCTCACCGACCAGCTCACGTTCGGCGTCGACTGGATCTTCAAGGGTGCCGCGCCCGGCGGTCGTGGCACCGGCGGGCTGTTCGTGCAAAACAAGCCCTTCAATCCTGGGCCGGTCGTCACCGTGCCGACGACCGGAGCGGGTGCCGTGGCCTCGGGCCTCAGCATTGCGGCTCAGGGCTTCAGCTACCTGATCAACAACTCGAATTTCCCTGGCGGCGTGCAGGCAGCGCTCAATCTGCTCGACAGCTACGGCAACACGAAGGTCATCGCGAACCCGCACATCGCCGCGCTCGACAACCAGAAGGCGACGATCAAAGCGGGCAACCGGATACCGGTCAATCAGCAGACGATCGTCGGCAACACGACGAACGCCGTGACGACGACGTCCCAGTACATCGACACCGGCGTCCTGCTGCAGGTGATCCCGCACATCAACGATGGCGGGCTCGTGACGCTGGATGTCCAGGCGGAAGTCAGCAGCCCGGGGGCGCCCGACACCGCAGGCGGCGCGCCGCCGATCGACACGCGGTCGGTCCAGACGCTGTTGTCGGTGCCTTCGGGCCAGACGATGGTCATGGGCGGGCTGATCCAGGACACCAAGGGCAACACGAACAACGGCCTGCCGTTGCTGAACCGCATCCCGATCCTCGGCGGCCTGTTCGGCAGCGAGACGCTCACCAACAGCCGCAGCGAGCTGGTGCTGTTCATCACGCCGCGCGTCGTCAACGACAGCGTCGACTACACGCGCGTCATCGAAGATCTGCGTCGAAAGATGGAGCGTCTGGATAGTGTTTTCCCGCCAAACCCGAATAAAGTGTCGGGAAATCCCGACAAATGATCATTTTTGCCTGTTGCGCTGCTGCAACACGCATGTCGTACCCCATGACGCTACTCGCGCGAGATTGACGATGGATGCCGTAATCGCTACGCTTTATTCACGTTTCGCCGCCGGGCGTCGAGCAGTTCGTTGGACGATTCGATGCGCGCGGCCAGAGGGAACCCGACGAATTAACCGCCTGTTTTGCGACGTTTTGCGGCAGTTTCGCGCGCACACCGTCGCCAAACGACGACAGTCGACGGGCGGCACCGCGATCGGCATCGCGGTATTGCTCGGCGGATGCGCGGCCGGAACAGGGTTGGGCGGATTGACCGCCGACACGCCGGCCGCGGTGAAGCAGGAGGCCGTGGCTGCGCGCGCGAAGGCGCGCTGGGAGGCGCTGATCAAGCTGGATGTTCCGGGCGCCTACGCATTCCTGAGCCCTGCGTCGAAAGCGGCGCAGCCGCTCGATCTGTACAAGGCGAAGCATAAGGTGGGGATGTACCGGACGGTCAAGGTCGATGGCGTCGCTTGCGAAGCCGATGCATGCACGGTCAACCTGAGCCTGACGTACGACTACAAGCGATTCAAAGGCATGACGACACCGCTGGTCGAGAAATGGATCATCACGCAAGGCCAGGCATGGTTCGTGGAACAGCGTTGAAACGCGCGTTGCAAAAAGCCGACAAGTCAGAACAGGTTGAACGCCGATTTGTTTGTAATGAAACAGCAACTGTAATAAGATTCGCTCGCTGTTGTTCTAAAGTGATCACTTTAAACGGCAACTAACGGAGTCATCACCAACCATGAATATTTTCAAGAAGAAGTCGCTGTGCGCTGCGCTTGCCGGTATCGGCGCGCTGGGCGCGGCCGGTGCTGCGCAGGCGGTCAACCTGAACCCTGATGGTCTGGGTCAGGTACTGATCTATCCGTACTACACGACGCGCGCTGACTCGGCCGGCAACGTCTACAACTCGCTGCTGTCCGTCGTGAACTCGACGGCGTCGGTCAAGGCCGTCAAGGTCCGCTTCCTCGAAGGCAAGAACAGCCAGGAAGTCCTCGACTTCAACTTGTTCCTGTCGCCGAAGGACGTGTGGACGGCAGGTATCGTTCCGATGGGCGCGGGTGCTGGCGTCATCACCGCCGACAACTCGTGCACGCTGCCGCCGATTCCGGCAGGTGGCAAGGCCTTCGTGAACTTCCTGTACACGTCGGATGGCGCTGGCTCGACGCTCGACCGTACGCAGGAAGGCTACGTCGAAATCATCGAGATGGCGACGTTCTCCGATTCGTCGGATACCGCCTTCAACGTCACACACATCAACAGCGTTCCGCCAGGATGCGATGATCAGACGGATGCCCTCGCGGCCTCCGAAGCGTTGCCGCCCGGTGGAGGTCTGTTCGGTGGCATCACGCTGATCAACGTCGACTCCGGCGCGGACTACACGGCCGACGCGGTCGCGCTCGACAACTTCTCCGACGTTGTGCTGTACACGAACGCCGGCTCGACGCAGCCCGACCTGACGCAAGCGAATCCGCCGATCAGCGTGCTGTTCGCCAACGGCTTCGTCTACAGCTCGCTGTGGGCGGCGTCGACGGCCGATCCGGTCAGCGCGGTGCTGATGCACGACCACATCATGAACGAATTCGTGCTGGACGCCGGCACCAATTCGGGCACCG
>JAICVH010000293.1 GCA_025935435.1 Burkholderiales bacterium | reverse complement strand
CGGAGCGGTCTCCGGCACGTTGCAGTTTCCCGAGGACGTCGACCGCCTCACCCAGGGCCTTGCGGGCTTCGTCGAGCTTGCTCTGGGTTCGCAGGACCGCACCGTAACGCACGAGCGCAAGGGCGCGGTTGCGGTCGGTTTCGTCGGTGCGAAGTGCAGCCGGCAGCGCGTCGTAATAGGCGAGCGCGCGCTTCGCCAATTGACCGACGATATCGAGCCGGCCGAACGGTTCGAGTTCGAGATAGAAATCGTCGAGCAGGTAGACGATCAGCTTCTCGGCCTCGCCGCGCGCGGTTTCAGCGAGCGAGCGCGTTTGCTGCGCAAGCGCCTCCGCGCGCTGGGCACGCTGTGTACTGATGTATCCGAAGACGGCGCTGCCCACGGCGCCGATCGCGAGGACGGCGCATACGGCCGCAATCTGGCGGGCGCGGACGAGCGCCTTGCGTGTTGCGCGTTCGCGCTCGCGTTGTGCGGCGAGCTTGCGCTCGGCCTCGTCGCGTGCGTCACGCTCGTGGCGCACATCGCGACTGGCGCGCACAACGGCGCAGAGCACGTCATGCGTGAGCTCGACACGCCGCAGGTCGAGCCGTTCCTCGATGCGCAACAGGCGCCGGTCGACGAGAGCGGCGAGCGCATCGGGTCGCGCACCCATATCGCCGAACGCCTTGCGCACGGTCTCTTCGGCGACGCTTTCGCGGAAACCCGACTCCGTCAGCAGCTCGTCTTCGATGTAACGGCGCACCGCCGGCGGCTGGTCCGCAAGTGCGCGCTCGTAGAACTCGACCAGGATCGTGTCGCGCGAGCCGGCGAGGAGGTCGGCGGAAATCTCCGCCCGTCCCTGCGCGATGCGCGCGTTGTTGAGCTCGCGACAGATGAGGCTCAGTAGCGACGGCTCCACTTCGGCGTTGCGCAGTTCGGAGCCGCCGGCGATGAAGCGGACGATCGCTTCCGCGACCTCTTCGGAGACCAGGTCGCCGCCAGGCTTGACGACGGCCGCGAGCGCCTGCTGTCCCGTCATGCGCGCAAGTCGCATACGGTTCTGCGTGATCGACGGCATCGCCGCCTTCAACGCCTCCGCATGCGCCAGGTAGTCCTCGCGCAGCGCGATCAGCACGCGATAGTCGCTGCGCGTGAAGTCGAAGCGCTCCGCAGCCGCTTCATCCTGCTCGATCTTCGCTTCCAGCGATTTAGGCGGCCGATTCTCGACCAGATCAGCGAGGTCCTCGATGAACTGGGCTGCGCGTTGACGACCGACGTCGTCGTTCTGCGCGAGCGTGAAAATCTCCTCGAACTGGTCGAAGATCAGCAGCGGCGTGAGCGTGTTGCCCGACGCGTCTTGCAGTACATCGTCGCGATGGTGCAGGAACTCCCACAGCGATTCGCCGGCAACGGCGCTGCCTGGCTGCGTCCACTGGCCTGACTGCTCGGTCGCCTTGAAGATCGCCTGCTTGATCTGCTCGGACGGCGGTGCCGAATCGCGGCCGTAGTCGATGCGCACATACACCGGACAATAGCCGATCGCGCGCAGGCGCGGCGCGAGGCCGGCGCGAAGTATCGACGTCTTGCCGAGCCCCGACTGACCGAACAGAACCGTCAGCAGCTTCCGCTGCACCCGGCGCGCGAGCTCGGCGACCTCGTCATCGCGGCCGAAGAAATACGCCTGCGACTCTTCGGTGAACGACGCAAGGCCGAGCCACGGATGCTGCGCGTCGACGGACGCGTGCAACGACGGACTGTCGAGGGGCGGCACGCTAGGCGGTGCGGCGCGTCACTGGCGGGCCGACAGGAAGTCCTGCAGATGGCGTGCGAACTCGGGCGTCACGTCGCCGTCGGGCAGCCGCGTAATGTGCAGCGCCTTGAACTTGTCCGGAACGTGCGCGCTCGCCGCGTGCGTATCGTCGATGCAGACCGGCAGGATGAAGAGTGCACCCTCGGCGATGTTTCGTGCCCGGTCGATCGCGTAGCTCCATTCGCGGCGGAAGTAGCCTTCGAGCCGACGCTCGGTCGTCCGCGATATCACCGGAATGAAATACGAACACCGCGCGATGTTGCGCTGGATCTTGCGGTCGTAGTCGTCACCACCCTCGAGCCGGTCGAGATCGAACCACGTCCGGATGCCGGCCGCATCGAGGCCGGCCTTCAGTCGCTGCACGGCAGAAAGGTCTTCGCGCGCATAGCTGATGAATACCGCGTTCTCGGGCATCTCGCGCTCGGGCGGCAGGAAGCGCTGGGTGTCGAGGTCGATGACGTCGCCCGACTTGCGCCGCGTCATCCAGCGCCGGTGCAATTCATCCACGAACTTGCCGGCGCCGCTGTACACACGCGTGCGCACGCTCACCTGCTGCAGGAAATTCATCAGGCGCACGTCGCTGCCTGAATGACTGTCGGCAAGCACTTCGCCGACGTCCCGCGGATCGGACAGTCGATGGCGCTTGGCCATGCGCAGGAACAGCCGCGCAAGCCAGTTGGTGAAACTGCTGCCGATGAACAGCAGGTGGTTGTGCTCGAGCTCGTGGAACAGTCTATCCGGCGTCAGGTGCTCGCTTTGCAACGCGCAGATGAATTCGAGCGTGTCCTCGTCGGAAATCACGTACGTCGGCGATGCCGACAGTCGGCCGAGCAAGTGGTAGACGACCGGACGCGCCAGCTTCTCTCGCTCCGCCGGCAGATCAGCGACCCGGTTTGGTGCGTACGCGATGACGTCGGCAGATTGCGCGCCGGCGAAGCGCTCGAGGTTCACCGCCTGCTCGAGCAGCGGATCGAAAGTCGTAGTGACGAACAGGTCGAAGTCGGTAATCTGCGCGAGCTGTCGCAGCGCGAGCGGCGGAGCGAAATTCGCGTCGCGGAACAGGCTGCGTAACCGCGTATACGCCTCCTCGCGCCGGCCACGCGACGAGAGAAACCAGCACACGACGTCGTTCAGCGTATAAGGCTTCGGCAGATGCGACGTATCGACGGCGAGTTTGGTGGCGAGCTTCTCGGCGACCCATTCGTACAGCAGGCGCTGGCCGCCGTCCACGTCGACCTGCAGTAACTCCGGGCCGATGATCGGAATGACCCGCCGCTCCTCGATGAAGTTGAGAAGGTCCTCCCAGGCATCCTCATCGAGTGTAGCGAGTGGAAACTGCAGGGGTATTGGACTGCTCATCGCAGGACGCCTGCCACCGATCACCTCCGTTGATGCGCGTTCCCGGCAGTGTCGCGGCCCCGAACGACGCAGCGCAGAAGTGTCCCCGATTCGTCATGGCGGGTCAAACCGACAGCAAGCGGCGATGAAAGGCGACGCACGCGCTTGCCGGCGCAGCCGCGTTCGCCTAGCCTTGAAGCCGTGACCGGGCACGTCGGGCCACTTGGGGAGGGTCATGAGCCGAGGCAAGCAGACCGCGAAGTCCCCGTCGGGACCGCACGCGCCTGCGCCGCAACCGGTTGCCATGGTCGCGGCCGCGCGTGACCCGGTCGACAAGCGTCTTGCAGAAGCGCTGGAACAACAGGCGGCGACCAGCGAGATCCTGCGCGTCATCAGCCAGTCACCCGCCGATGCGCAGCCCGTGTTCGATCGTATCGCCGCGGCAGCCCGGAAGCTCTGCAATGCGAGTTCCTCGTTCGTCGTAACGTTCGATGGCACGCTGCTCAGGCTGGTTGCGCTCGCGGATGTCAGCCCCGCGGGCGCGGATCGATTGCGCGCGCGTTATCCGAGGCCACCGAGCCGCAACACCGCGACCGCGCGAGCCATCCTGACGCGCTCGGTGGTGTCCATTGCCGACGTGTTCGAGGACCCGGACTACTTCGTCGGCGACGTTCCGGGAAGAATCGATTTCAGGAGCGTGCTCGCGGTCCCGCTGATGCTCGAGCGCAAGCCGATTGGCGCCATCGGCGTCGGACGCGCCGAGCCAGGCGCATTTTCCGACAGCGAGATCGCCCTGGTTCAGACGTTTGCGGACCAGGCGGTCATCGCGATCGAGAACGTCCGCCTGTTCAATGCGCTGGAGAAACGCAATCGTGACATCACCGACGCGCTCGCGCAGCAGACGGCGACGAGCGAGATCCTGCGCATCATCAGCGGTTCGCCCCACGATGTGCAGCCGGTGTTCGAATTGATCGCGGAACGTGCCGTGAAGCTATGCGACGCGGAGGTCAGCGTCGTGTCGCGACTCGACGACGACGTGATCGCACTCGCAGCCGTCCACGGTGTGACGGATGAAGGTACTACGGCGCTCCG
>JAICVH010000078.1 GCA_025935435.1 Burkholderiales bacterium | reverse complement strand
TGACTCACCTGGTTGTTGAAGTTGCTGATCGGGAAGCCTTCCACAGTGAACCCCTGGCCCTGTGGGGTCTGCACGCGCATGAAGCCATAGAACGCGTTGGCCTGCGGCACTGCCTTGTCCGCGACAACCACGATGCCGAAGTGGCCGCCGCTGGCGAGCGCGCATTGTGTGGCGAGCATGGTTTGCAGGCTGCGCCCGGGAGACACCGTAATGTCGTTGCAGATTTTCGGTCCCGGAGATCCTGAATTGTTGCCCTCATAGAACGCAACAGACGCTGTCAGTGTATTCGGGCCGGGATTGAAGACCGTGATTTCGCCAGCAAAGCTGGCCGTCTGTGCGGAGAGCGGAAAGACGACCGTCGTTGCAAGTCCGGCGGTCGTCTGAGCGTTGCCGACCGCGCCCCACATCAGGAATGCGCTTCCGATCACCACACGCCAGCCTCGCCGGTTCATCGCTGTCTCCTTGTCGGGTGAGGCAGCGATTAGGAGCGTCGGCCGAGCCGCGTGTCAAGGCCATTCTTCCGACGATACAGATAGCGAACGTCGACGCAGCTTCGCTAGGCGGAGATCTGGCGCGTTCGTGGCGGAACGGCGCGCCCAGGACTACTCGAACACGGCCATCGATTCGACATGCGCGGTGTGTGGAAACATGTTGACGACACCGGCCGCAGCGAGTCGGTAACCGCGATCGTGCACTAGGACCCCTGCGTCGCGCGCGAGCGTTGCAGGCGCGCACGACACGTAGACAATGCGCGCGAGCGCCTGCGCGTCACCCCGATGCGGCAGCGCCTTCACGAGTTCGATCGCGCCTTCCCGCGGCGGATCGATCAATGCGCGATCGAAACGGCCGAGCGATGCGAGCCATTGTGCCGTCGCCGTGAACAGGTTCGCGGCCACGAACGTGGCTTTCATGTCGAGACCGTTGCGCGCCGCGTTCGCCTTCGCGCGTTCGATCAGTGTCCTGCTGCCGTCGACGCCTACGACCTGCGCGGCCCGTCGAGCGAGCGGCAGCGTGAAGTTGCCGAGCCCGCAGAAAAAATCGGCGACGCGGTCAGCGGGCTTCGGAACGAGCAATGCGACCGCACGCCGCACCAGCACGCGGTTGATCGATGCGTTGACTTGTGTGAAATCGGTCGGCGCGAATGGAATGGCGATGTCGAATTCCGGCAACGTGTACGCGAGTGTTGCACTCGGCGGATGGAACGGAGTGACCGTTTCGGGGCCACCCGGCTGCAACCAGAACTCGACGTCGTGTGCGTCGCCAAACGCGACGAGCTTCGCCTCGTCAGCACCAGTCAGTGGCTCGAGGATCCGCAGGACCAGCGCGTACACAAGGCGTTCGCGCAGCGCGCCTGCGTCAATGCTCATTTGGTCTGGCAGCGGCCGCGTGCCACCCACGACCGTTGGCTCGCTCGCAGCGAGTAGCGAGGGTGTCAGGCGTTCTCCGACCGCCACTTCGATTTGCGGCAATCGCGTCCTGATCGACAGCGATTCGACGAGCGTTCGAAGTCTGGGCAACAGGTCCGAGATCTTCCTCGGCAGAACGTGGCATTCGCGCATGTCGGCAACGTAGCTCGACTTGCGTTCGTGAAAGCCGATCAGCACGCCGCCTTTCTTCGGCACGTCGCGCACCGATAGCCGCGCGCGATACCGATAACCCCACGCAGGCCCCGCAATGGCTGGCAACAGCGTGTCGGGGCGCACGCGTCCGATTCGCGCGAGCGCATTTTCGAGCGCGCGTTGCTTGGTCGCAATCTGCAGGGACGGATCGGCGTGCTGTAGCGTGCAACCGCCGCACACGCCAAAGTGCGGACACCGCGGCGCAACGCGATTGGCGTTGTGCGTGCTCCGCGAAACGGCACGCGCAATGTCGTAGCTGGGCTTCCGCTTGATGACTTCCGCGACGATACGTTCGCCCGGAAGGGCGCCTTCGACGAACACGACTTTGCCGTCGGCGTGCGCGATACCGCGGCCTTCCTGGTCAAGCGATTCGATCGTGAGTTCCGTCATGTTCGATCGGCGCGGATTCTACGCGCCGCGATGCGGATGGGATCGGTAGAATGCCGGCATGCGGATCCTGGCCCTCGACACGTCGACCGCCTGGCTGTCGGTGGCCGTATTCGACGGGCACGCGGCAATCGTGCATCGCGAGCACGCAGGTAACGCGTCGTCGGAGCGCATCCTCCCGCTCGTGTCGCGCGTCCTTGCCGACGCCGGAACCTCGCTCACGGAACTCTCCGGAATTGCCTACGGCGCAGGTCCCGGCGCTTTCACGGGTATCCGTATCGCGTGCGGTGTCGTGCAAGGGCTTGCGTTCGGCGCGAATCTGCCGGTTTTCGGCGTGCCGACGCTCGCCGCAATCGCGCTGACCGCCTGGCGCACGCACGGCTGGCAGCGTGTGCTTGCGTGCCTCGATGCGCGCATGCAGGAAGTGTATGTGGCATCGTACGCGCGCAATGACAATGGCTGGGCGCGCATCGGCGATTTGCAGGTGCGAAAGCCTGACGACGTTGCGCTTGCGGACGACGACAGCTGGCATGGCGCAGGCGACGGATTTGCCGCGTACCCGGCGCTTGCCGGCCGGCTTGGCCTGGCCGGTGTGGACAAGGATATTTTTCCTGACGCAGCGGCGATCGCGGAATGGGCGTGGCCGCATCTCGCCGCGCACGAGGGGCTCCCCCCCGCCGAAGCTCAGCCGCTGTATGTACGCCATCGCGTTGCGCTGACGACTGCCGAGCGAACCGCCGGACTGCGCCTCTGACGCGATGGCAACGCTACCGAAACCACCTGCAGCCTTACCGGTCCGCTGGCGGCCGCTCGCCGCGCACGATCTGCCCGTCGTCGCGGCGCTCGAAGCGCGCATTCACGCGGCACCGTGGAGCGAACGCAACTTTCGTGACGCACTCGCCGCCGGTTATTCGGCCCGCGTTGGCGTGCAGGGCGAACGGGTCGTCGCGTATGGCGTACTGATGCTTGGGCCCGGCGAGGCGCAATTGTTGAATCTGTCGGTTGTGCCAGACGCGCGGCGGCTGGGACTTGGGCGCGCGTTGCTGGAACAATTCATCGACGATGCGCGTCGGTTGTATGCCGACCAGCTTTTCCTCGAGGTCCGGGTCGGCAATCACGCGGCAATCGCGCTCTACGAGGCGGCCGGCTTTCTGCCGATCGCGCGCCGCGTCGCGTACTACCCACCCGCGAGCACCGGCGGCGGACGTGAGGACGCGCTCGTGATGCGTCTGGAGCTCATGAATCCTCTGCGGCCGGTCACGTGATGCGCCGTGACGACGTACTGCGTGAGCTTGGTCTCGCGCCCGTGTGGCGGCTGCGATCACGCCCGTTGGTGACGACCGTCGTCCCGACCGGTGTGGCCGTCGCGATCGACGTTGACGCGCGCCGCGCGCACATCGCAACACTCGACTACGAGGCACTGGTCCGCGACATTGCGGCGTGTACGGCGTGCACGCTGTGCAAGACGAGAAATCGCAGCGTTCCCGGCGTGGGGGTCATCGGCGCGCACTGGATGTTCATCGGTGAGGCGCCGGGCGCGGACGAAGACGCTCAGGGCGAACCCTTCGTCGGTGCCGCAGGACGGTTGCTCGACAACATGCTCGCCGCGCTTGCGCTCGACCGCAGCGAGAACGTCTATATCGCCAACGTGCTGAAATGCCGGCCGCCGAACAATCGCGCACCCGACCCGGCCGAAGCCCACGCATGCGCTCCGTATCTCGATCGGCAGATCGACCTGATCAAACCGGTGGTCATCGTCGCGCTCGGCAAGAGCGCTGCCGGCCGCCTGCTCGATAGCGACGCACCGGTATCGAGCCTGCGTAATCGAATCCACCGTTATCGCGGGACGCCTCTCGTCGTCACGTACCATCCCGCGTACCTGCTGCGGACACCCGCCGACAAGTCGAAAGCGTGGGAAGACCTGCTGTTTGCGCGTCGCGTCATGCGCGAGTCGCTGGCGCAGCAGACGTCGGCCTGACGCGCCGGCGCTTGCGTGCGGCCGGCATAGGCCGCATATTCCGGGCGGCGGACAATCCAGTCCCCCTTTGATCGGAGGAGCGACATGTTGCGCAAGCTTGGCATCGTGCTGGCCGCGGTGATCGCGCTGACAGTTTCCGGGTGCGGCTACAACGACTTGCAGCGCCAGGACGAAGGCATCAAGGCGTCATGGTCGGAAGTCGTCAACCAATACCAGCGGCGTGCCGATCTGGTGCCGAATCTCGTCAACACCGTCAAAGGCTACGCGCAGCAGGAGCAGCAGGTGCTGACCGAGGTAACGAACGCGCGTGCGCAGGTCGGCACCATTCGTGCGACGCCCGAGCTCATCAACGATCCCGTCGCGTTCCAGAAATTCATCCAGGCGCAAAACCAGTTGCAAAGCGCGCTGTCGCGCCTTATCGCCGTGTCCGAAAACTATCCGCAGCTCAAGTCGGATGCGCTGTTCCGCGACCTGCAATCGCAGCTCGAGGGAACGGAGAACCGCATCGCCGTCGCGCGCAATCGGTACATCAAGACCGTGCAGGAATTCAACACGACGGTGCGCCAGTTTCCGACCAACCTGACGGCGATGATCTTCAAGATGAACGTCAAGCCGAACTTCACCGTCGCCGACGAAGGTGCGGTGAGCACGCCGCCGAAGGTCGACTTTGGCAAGCCGGCAGCGCCGGTCGCACCGGCGCCAGCGACGGGTACCGGCTCGCCGCCCGGAAGCGGGACGCCGGCGCCGACTCCACCGCCGCCAGCGCCGAAGTCGTGACGCGATTCAACGTGCAAGCAGGGTAAGTCTCGACTTCGCTGTCGATCGCGCCGCAGGCGATCCTTCGACAGGAAGTCGAGCGCGACCCTGACCAACGTCACCGACGTCACGCGAAGAGTCGAGTGTGACCCTGCTTCAGGCCATGCTGCGCGCGGGATTCGCCGTGTTCGTGCTCGCGTGCGCGAACCTGGTGTTCGCGCAGCAGCCGTGGGAGTCGACGACGAGTGGGCTTGCACCGATTCCGGCGCTCACCGCGCGCGTGACCGATCAAACGCAGACGCTGTCGGTTGCCGATCGCCAGGCGTTGGAGACCAAGCTCGCCGACTGGGAGCAGCGTTCGGGCAACCAACTGGTCGTCTTGCTGGTGCCGTCCACCAAGCCCGAGCCGATCGAAGCGTATTCGATACGGGTCGCGGATGCGTGGAAGGTCGGCCGCAAGGGGCAGGACAACGGTGTGTTGTTCGTCGTCGCCAAAGACGATCGCCGCATGCGCATCGAAGTCGGATACGGACTCGAGGGCGTGCTCACCGACGTCACGTCGCGACGCATCATTGCCGAAAACGTTGCCCCGCTGTTTCGCGACAACAAGTACGCGGCCGGAATCAACGCCGGCGTGGATCGAATCATCCAGGTCGTGGGTACGGGGCAGCCGCTACCGGCGCAGAAGGCGCCGCCACGACGGTCGAGCGGTGGTTTCGATTTCGGCACGCTGCTCATCCTGCTGTTCGTCGGCGTACCGATCATCGGCGGCATCCTGTCGCGGATCTTCGGGCGGATGCTCGGCTCGACGGTCGGGGCCGGCGTGATCGGCACGGGTGCGTGGATCCTCGCAGGTTCGATTGCCATCGCGATCGGCGCCGGGCTGATCGCGTTTTTCATCATGTTGCTGTTCAGTGCCGGCGGCGGCATCGGGCGTCGCGGCGGCACGTGGATTCCAACCGGGGGCTGGGGCGGTGGCGGGCTCGGTGGCGGTGGCGGTTTCTCGGGCGGCGGCGGATTTTCCGGCGGCGGTGGCTTTTCGGGCGGCGGCGGCAGCTTCGGCGGCGGCGGCGCGTCGGGCGGGTGGTGACCAATGCCTGAACCACGCTCCCATCGATTGTGGCGACATGTCATCACCGATCATCTGTCGGTGCAGCGCGCCTTCCCGCCGGCGGCTTTGACGGAAATCGAGCAGGCGATCACGCGAGGCGAACGTACGCATCGTGGCCAGGTGTGTTTCGCCGTCGAGGGTTCGCTGCCGCCGCTGCGTGTGCTGCGCAGATTGACCCCGCGCGAACGCGCGCTCGAAGTCTTCGGGCTGCTACGCGTCTGGGATACGGAGGAGAACGCCGGCGTGCTCATCTATCTGCTGCTCGCCGATCGCGACGTTGAAATCGTCGCCGATCGCGGCATCGATCGGCGTGTCGACCCGGCGCTATGGCAGGCGATCTGCACGCGCATGGAGGCGTCTTTTGCGAGGTCACGCTTCGGCGAGGGCGTCGTTGCCGGCGTCGCAGAAATCTCCGAACTGATCGCCCAGCACTTTCCGTGGACGGGCGCAGCGGACAACGAGATTCCCGACCGGCCCGTCGTGCTGTAGGCAAACCCACGCTCGCCACAGCCCTTTACGGAACGCATTCAGGCTGCATACGCGGACGACCGAGGGGCGAGCGCCCCTCGCGAAACTTTCGTACGCATAGTTAATGTTTTTCCATCCCGATCAGATGCAGCGAGTCGAATTCGCGCTGGTTCGCGCGATGCCGCAACATGACGAGCACCATCGAGCCGGTGACGAACACGCCGAACAGGATGATCGCCGAGCTGACCGACATCCCCGAACGCACCATCACCGCGTAGAGGCCGACCATGACCAGAATGCCGATGTTCTCGTTGAAGTTCTGCACGGCGATCGAATGCCCGGCGCCCATCAGCACGTGACCGCGGTGCTGCAGTAGTGCGTTCATCGGTACGACGAAGAATCCAGCGCAGGCGCCTATCGCGACCATCAGCAGCATCGCGAGCGGAATGAAGTGGACGAGCACCATCGTCATCACGATCAGGCCCATCGCGGCGCCGATCGGCAGCACGTTGACGGCGCCGCGCAGTGAAACGAAGCGGGCCGCGATTACCGCGCCGAGTGCAATGCCGACGGCAACCACACCCTGCAGCATCGACGCCTGCGACAGGTTGAGGGAGAGCGCCCGGGCCGCCCAGTCGATGACGATGAACTGCAGCGTGGCGCCCGCGCCCCAGAACAGCGTCGTCGTCGCGAGCGAGATCTGGCCCAGCCGATCGCGCCACAACAGCCCGACGCAGTGGGAAAACTCGCGGATCAGGTACAGCGGGTTCTTGCTCGGTACGCGATGATCGACCCCGGTGTCCGGGATGTACCAGTTGAAGATCGCGGCGATCAGGTAGAACGCCATGATCACCGAGATCGCGGCTTCCGGCGGTGTGTTCACCGGCGTCTCGAGCACGGGCATGTCGAAGCCAAGCAGCGTCGCCGCAACGCGCGGCGTGATCAGCGCACCGCCGAGGAGCACGCCAAGGATGATCGAGCCGACGGTGGCGCCTTCGATCCAGCCGTTGGCCACGACGAGCCGCTGAGGCGGCAACAGCTCCGTCAAGATTCCGTATTTCGCTGGTGAATACGCTGCCGCACCGAAGCCGACGATCGCATACGACAGGAGCGGGTGCATGTCGAGCAGCATCAGCGCGCAACCCACGATCTTGATCGCGTTGGTGATGAGCATCACGCGACCTTTTGGCATCGAATCGGCAAATGCGCCGACGACGGGCGCCAGCAGCACGTACGACACGACGAAGCTCTGCTTCAGCGCCGGCGTCATCCACGCCGGTTCCTGCAGCTCCCGCAACAGCGCGATTGCCGCGATCAGCAGCGCATTGTCGGCGAGCGACGAGAAGAATTGCGCCGCGATGATCGTGTAGAAGCCGGGTTTCATGGCATCGGTCGACGACGCGCCGTTCGAGCGGTGTCGTTCGCTGTCGATTGTTTATAATGCGAACATCGCGCGGCCGGCGCTTTATACCATGATCCCGAACGTCCTCCCACTGCGGCCGCCCGCTCCCCGCGGCATGTTCCCGTTGTAGCGAACAGCGCGCGAACGCGCCGTTCTCCGCTCGTCCTGCCGCATGGCTCGACCGATCGTTGCCACCATCGATCTCACCGCGATCGCAGCGAACGTCGCCCGGGTTCGTCGCTACGCGCCCGGCGCCGAAGTGATCGCCGTCGTGAAGGCGAACGCCTATGGCCATGGGCTGCTTCGCGTGCTGCCGGCGCTTTCGGATGCCGATGGCGTCGCGCTGATCGAGCTCGACGGTGCGCTGGCGCTGCGTGCGGCCGGTTATCGACGGCCGATCCTGCTGCTGGAAGGATTCTTCGAGGCGCGCGAGCTCGATTCGATCGGTCGCGAGGCCATCGGCGTCGTCGTGCATGACCTCGAGCAGGTGCGTCAGCTCGAAAGCGCTCGGCTCGAACGGCCGATCGACGTGTATGTCAAGGCCAATACCGGGATGAATCGCCTGGGTTTCGCGCCCGAGCAGGTGGCGCCTGTTTGCAGTCGCCTCGCGGGTGCCGGTTCGGTCGCGAGCGTGCGACTGATGACGCATTTTGCACGGGCGGACGAGGACGACGGCATCGCCGAGGTGAAACGGCGCTTCGAGCAGGCGACCGCGCATCTTCCCTACCGCCGTTCGCTTGCGAATTCGGCCGGTGTCGTACGCTACGCCGCAGTCGGCGGCGATAGTGTACGGCCGGGCATCATGCTGTACGGCGCGACGCCGTTTGCG
>JAICVH010000593.1 GCA_025935435.1 Burkholderiales bacterium | reverse complement strand
GGTTTGTCGCGTTGTCATCGACGATGAGCAGCCGCTTCCCTTGCAAGGCCGGCTGCACGCCGACGAAATCGCGCTGCCGCGTGGCGGGGGCAGACGCAGCAGGGGCAACGATGCTCACGAAAAAAGTGGATCCCTTGCCAAGGCCCTCGCTTTCGGCCCACATCCGTCCACCCATCAACTCCGATAGTCGCTTGCTGATGGCAAGCCCGAGTCCGGTGCCGCCGTATTTGCGTGTCGTCGACGAATCGGCCTGCGAGAACGATTGGAACAGCCGACTCATGCCTTCGTCCGAAAGACCGATCCCCGTATCTCGAACGGCGAACGTGACCTCGATCTTCCGTCCCGGCAGCGTCTTCGCGTTCGCTGTCAGCACGACCTCGCCTTGTTCGGTGAACTTGACGGCATTCGACAGCAGATTCAGAAGGATCTGTCGCAGCCGCGTGACGTCGCCGACGATCGCGGGTGGAACGTCTCCCTCGAATACGTATGCGATGTCGAGATTCTTTTCGACGGCCCGATTGCTGACGAGATCGAGCGCAGACTCGACGCATTCGCGAAGGTCGAACGGCTGCGCCTCGATCTCCATGCGCCCGGCTTCGATCTTGGAGAAGTCGAGGACGTCGTTGATGATCGTCAGCAGCGCATCGCCCGAGTCGCGGATCGTGTTCACGTAATCGCGTTGCTCCGCGTCGAGCGGCGTGTCCAAGAGCAGGCCGCTCATGCCGATGACTGCGTTCATCGGTGTGCGGATCTCGTGGCTCATCGTTGCCAGGAAGGCGCTCTTCGCGGCGTTCGCCGACTCGGCGGCATGCCGCGCTTCCTGCGCCTGCTTGAACAGCCGACCATTTTCGATTGCGATTACCGCCTGATCGGCGAACGTGCTGAGCAGCGCCAGTTCCTTGTCCGTGAACGGTCGCGGCGGCTGACGCACGGCGCAGATGGCGCCGACGCCGCGTCCTTCCCAGAGCATCGGTGCCCAGACGATCGAGCAGTCGCCCATGACGTCGACGATGCCGCGCAGTGCCGGCAGGCTATCGGGGATCTTCGCGGTGTCGGCGATCTGGATCACGCGCCGTTCGTCGATGACGCGGCCCGTCATCGTTTCCGCGAGTGGCTGCGGCAGCGTCCGGACGACGGCAGCGAGCGCCGAACCGCGCCAGGCGCCCGCATGCACCTGCCCGTCCCGCGCGAGGAATATGCCGAGTTGCTCCGTGGCAAACAGGTGACGGCAGCTGTCGAGGATCTTGTCGAACACCGGCGCCGTGTCGGCGACGGAACTGCTGATGACCTGCAGCACCTCGGCGGTCGCCGTCTGCTGTTCCAGCGCCTCCTTCGTTTCGTTGAAGAGCCGGGTATTCTGAAGCGCGATCACCGCCTGTTCGACGAACGATTGCGCGAGTGCGATCTGGCTGTGGTCGTAGGCGTGCGGTTTCGCGTGCGCGATCGCCAGAACACCGACGCACTCGTCATCGCTGATGAGCGGCAACAGCAGCGACGAGCGCACGCCGTTGCGCTCGTAAATCAGGCGTTCGTGCGGGGGCAGCTCGATCGACAGCCAGTCCGGCAGGTGCAGCATTTCTCCCGTAATGAACACCCGCGACGGGAAGTTCGCCGAGGGATCGATGGGCACGCGGTCTGGATCCGCGTTATGAGGCCGGGGCGACCCGTCCTTGTCCGCGCGTGCCGCGAGACGGTAGCAGTTGCCCTCGCGGCGAAGCACGGCCGCGAACATGCATGGCAGCAGCCTGCTTGCCGTTTCCACGATGGCGTCGAAAACCGGCTGGACATTCGTCGGCGACCGGCTGATGACGCGCAGGATGTCGGCCGTGGACGTCTGGCGGTTCAGTGCCTGCTGCGTTTCGTTGAAGAGTCGCGCGTTCTGTATCGCAATCACCGCCTGGTCGGCAAAAGTCTTCAAAAGCGCGACCTCGGGCTGCGAAAATACCCGTGGCGGCCGACAGACGATGTCGATCGTACCGATGTCGCGGCCTTCCCACGACATCGGTGCGCAAGCGAACGAGAAATCGCCGATCTTCGTGGCGACCTCACGCAGGTAGTGCGGCATGTCGTCGGCGTCGACGACGCCTGCGCGATGCAGTACCGCGCCTTTCCTCAACGCCATTTCGCTGATCGTCCCAGCGAGCGGACGCGGGTAGTTGCTTGCACCTGCGCCGGGAAAGCCGCCGTGGTATGCGGCGACGCGCAACTGGCCCTCTCCAGTCAGGAACACGGCGAGGTCGCTCGCGCCGAACAGTCGCTGACAACTGTCGAGAATCTTGTCGAAAACCGGCTTGGGATCGG
Organism: Burkholderiales bacterium; assembly: GCA_025935435.1. GTDB lineage: Bacteria > Pseudomonadota > Gammaproteobacteria > Burkholderiales > Casimicrobiaceae > VBCG01. The sequence goes on along the minus strand of JAICVH010000593.1, from coordinate 37 downwards.
CGACCGAGCTGCTGATCACCTGCAGGACTTCGGACGT
>JAICVH010000746.1 GCA_025935435.1 Burkholderiales bacterium | reverse complement strand
CACGCGGACGATCGTCGCCTCGACCTTGTCCGAGCCGAACGGCGGCACGCGATCCTGCAGCAGCGCGAGTTCGTCGGCGATGTCGGGCGGCAGCAGGTCGCGCCGCGTCGACAGCATCTGGCCGAACTTGATGAAGATCGGTCCGAGATCCTCGAGTGCGCGGCGCAGGCGCACGCCGCGCGGCGGCGAAAGATCGCGCCAGAACAGCGCCGCACGCACGAACGGACGCAGCGGTCGCGTTCGCGCGTGACCGAGCGCGAGGTCGTCCAGACCGTGCCTCAACGCAACCCACACGATCCGCAAAAGCCGGCCCACGCGCATGCCGGATTGTACCGGCGCACGTGTCCGCGGCCGGGCTCCCGCCGGCTACAGCACGAATCGAGGACGGCGCTTGCGGGTTGCCTTCGGTGCTGACGTCCGCGTTGCCGGCGATGGGTTCGTCGCCGACGCAGGGACGGCCGGTGGAGCGGACACGCTCACGTCAGGCGCGTGGCGCGGTGCGCGACGTTTGTGCGGTGACATCAGGCGGCCCGTCCGACCCGCGCGCAGGCGAAGCGCAGCGGAATGGCGGCGATCGACGGGTGTACGCGCGTTGCGAGCATGCGCCCGAGTTCGTAGTCGGCATCGCGCGAAAGCCGCGAATTCCGAAAGGCGGCGAACAGACGTACCAGCGGCTGCGCCTGGTACACCGAATACGCGACATACGCGCTGCGCGTGATTGCAAGCTCGGCGAGCACCGACGGTATCACGTCCATGCTGCCGAAATTGGCCTCGAATTCGGCGAGCGTCGGAAGTGCATCGGCGAGCGTCGCGCCGGCGTCGGCGAGCGCGCGCACGCGCCGCAGTCCTGCGGGATCCGTTTCGCCGAGCACGGCCACCAGCGCGTGATTCGCGAACGTCTCCTCGAGCCAGCGGCGCGGAAACGCCAACCGCGACTGCGTGGCACACAAATGCGCGATCTCGTGCGCGATCAGCGTTTCCGCGAGCGCACGAAGGTCGGGACCGCGGCCGTTGGTCGGGTCGACGCCGTGCACGGCGGTCAGATCCGCGCGAGCGCGCGGTGACAGCCGGTGTGCGAAGTAGTCGCTGACCGAATGCCATGCGTCAGCCGGTTCGGCACCGACGATGAGCCGGCCGTCGCGTGCACGATGCGTCACGCCGTAGGTCGATACTTCGGCCTGCGAACGCCAGTCGTCGCGCGACAGCACGACGAGCGACAGCCGCGTTTCGACGCCGAGGATGCGGTTCAGCACGCGCTGCGCAGCACCCGCGCGTCGCGCAATGCGCAGGCCGGCCTGGCGTTCGGACGCGCTGACGGTCACGTCGAAGGGGAACTCGGGTAAACGGACCAGAGACCCCATGCCTTGGTCGGTCCGTGCAGGCGCTCCTCGCAGCCGGTCGGCGCCTTGATTGATCGATTCGCTGGTCATCGTGGTTCTCGCTCTTTTGTCGACGGTCGCGCCCAAAGCGGGGACAACCGCGTATGTCCAGCATCGTGCCGCGCGGGCACTCACGGATCACTGACGGATCGGACGGAACGGCGTCAGGCCGTCACCAGCGACGCACGGATCGCCTCGGTCTCGGCCGCCGGTTTGCGGCCAAGCACGAT
>JAICVH010000019.1 GCA_025935435.1 Burkholderiales bacterium | reverse complement strand
GCGCTCGCGCGCGGCAGCGTCCACATCGAGCGCGTCGAACAAACGGCGCACGGTGTCGATGCGCGCGGCGATGTCGGCGCCGGGGCAAGGCAGGAAGCAGTCGCTGCCGAATTGCAGCAGCGCCGGAGTCAAGACGTCGAGTGCGAGGCGCAGCACCGATTCGCGATAGGCAGGCGGAGCGCCAAAGGAGATGTCGAATCGAAACTGGCTGTCGTCGGGCGCAACGCCGTTGATCAGATCGATGACACCAACGGCGTTCGCCTCGTCGCACCACGGCCAGCCGAGGTGCGCGAGCGTCACGCGCAGCGACGGCTGCGAGCGCACGGCTTCGAACTCGACGGGCCGGCAATATCGCCCGGACCGGCCGTCGATGAAGATTCCGCTGTGGAAGAGGATCGGTGCGCCATGTGCAGCGGCGATCTCGAACACCGCCTGCGCACAGTCGTCGGCGGGCAGCCAGCCCGATGGCACCATCTTGAGCCCGGCGAGAGCCAGTGTATCTAGCGCGCGACGCGTATCGTCGATAGCACCCGGCAGACGCGGGTTGATGACAGCGAAACCGCGCAGGCGATCTTCATGGCCGGCGACGAGTTCGGAGGTGAACGCATTCGCGCGCCGCAGTTTGTCCGCGTCGTGCAGCGAATAGCCGTCGGACAGGAACGGCGCGAGCAGCACGCCGACATCGACGTTCGCATCATCCAGCGAGCGCAGCACATCGGCGGTCCGCTCGCGACCGGTGCAATGCAGGTGGGCGTCGACCAGCATCGGCGCTTCACGCGCCCATCGAAGGGGTCAGGCGATCTTCGCCGCTACGCGCGTCGCGCCAAGCGCCTGCGCCGCTTCGGCGGCCTTCTTGCCCGCGATGAACGCGTGATCGGAGTTGTAATACTCCCACTCGCTGTAGCGGCCGGCGAGCAGGATGTCGAATTTCTCGAGCCACTTGCGGATGCGCGCGACGCGCTCGGCGCGGCCGTGATCGTAGACCACGTACGCGTACGGCATGTCGACCTGATTCGACGTGATCAGCGCGTCCGACGCATCGAGCAAACCGATCTCGACGCATTCGCGTACGCAGCGCTCGATCAGCGCGGCGCCCGTTGCCGGCAACGGTTTCGATGGCGAGTAGCTGATTTCACACGTGAGGCCGAAGCCTCCGGGCGGATTGCAGTGCGGGCTCGCGTTGCCCTGGACGAAGATACGGTGAAACACCGTGTCTTCGGGGAAATAGATCCAGTGCTTGTCCGTTACGCGCGGCCGCGCCACCCCCAGGTTGACGCAGCGGATCGACACATGGCGCAATCCGCTCGCGGCGCGCCGGATTTCCGCCGGCGCTTCGTCGCCCATTGCCTCGATCAACGACGGCAGCGGCAGCGTGCTGATCAAGGTGTCGTAGCGGAAGCGGCGCCCGTCCTTCAGCGTAACGACGCGAAGCAGCGGCGAGACGCGCTCGACATCGGCGCGCAGCACGAGGTCACCGCGCAACAAGGGCAGGAACCCGTTCATCAGCGCCTGAAAGCCACCACGCAGCGGATAACCGAAGCGGGCGTTGGGACCCATCGGCTTGGGCACCGGTTGCAGCGCGCCTTCGATCATCTCCTCGAGATCGGGGAGCGGCACGCGGCCACCGAGCCACGATGTCTCCATTTCCTTCAACGGTACCGTCCACAGCTTGCGGTTGTACGGAAGCGCGAAATGGCGGGCGACACCGGCACCCCACGTCCGGTAGATGAATTCCTCGAAATTCGACGGCGGAGGTGCGGCAACGGCATCGCGCGCCTGCACACCGGTGGCATCGGCACAGCAATCGGCGACGCGCGCTGCATGCGACGCATCGGGCTTTGCGCCGTGCGCAAGGGCGCCGAAACGCGCTTCGATTGCACCGACCAGGCATTCGCGCAACACGTCGGGTGGCAAGCCGTGCAACGCGCCCTGGAACGGGTAGCGTGTGTACACGCCCTTGCTGTAGATCCACGCTTCCCGGTCCTGCCAGTGGACGTTGTCACCGAGCAGCAGCCGATAGAGATCCTGAACGTACGGGTCATCCGAGAACATGATGTGACCCGCGTGATCGAACGTGAATCCCGTGTCCTCGATCGAACGACACCAGCCGCCGACGACGGGCTCGCGTTCGAGCAAAACGCTGCCGGCACCATAGTGATAGCTTGCGGACAACCCGGTCGGACCGGCACCGAGGATCAGGCACGGCGCACCGGTCAATGCGGCCGGCGCCGGTACCGTAACCGGACGCGCGGGTTCGAGCATCATGTGCGCGGCTTCGGTCAGACCCCTGCGTGCCGCTACGGCGATGATGCGTCGCATCTCGCGGACGGTTTCATCCCATGACGTCGACTGCACGATGCGGCGCATTTCCGCCGCGCGCTGCGCGCGCTCGCTTTCGGGCTCGACGAGTGCGGCTTCGCATTCCGCGATGAACGACTCCGGCGTATCGGCGAAGCGCACCACGTCGGCATACAGGCGTTGCACATCCCGAATCGGCGTCGACACGATCGGCCGACCGGCCGCCATGTACTCGAGCGTCTTGGTCGGGCTGATGAAACGCGTCGCGTCGTTGCGCGCAAACGGCAGGAGCGCGATATCCCATCCCGCGATCAGCGACGGGAGCTCGTCGTAGCTGCGCAATCCGAAATAGTGCAGATTCGGCGCCCTGGGCAACACCGCCGGATCGATCTTCACGATCGGCCCGACCATGCACAGTTCCCACTCCGGGCGCTCGGCCGCAACGGTACCCAGCAGTTCGACGTCGAGCCGTTCATCGATGACGCCGAAGAACCCGAGACGCGGCCGCGCCAGCGCCCTGATGTCGGCGTGCGCGAACGCTGGATCGGCGCCCTGCGCAAAATGCCGGCTGTCGACACTGCTTGGGAACAGGTGCACGTTGCAGTGCCGCTCGCGACGCGCGTCGTAAAGGCTCGGCCCGCCGCAGAACACGACGTTCGCGACGCGCAGCAGCGCATTCTCGCGTTGCACCAGTTGGCGCGGTGCACCCATAAATGCCGTCAGCTCGTCCATGCAGTCGTACACGACGAAGCGCGGATCGAGTTTCTGTAGCAGCGGCAATGCCATCGGCGTATAAAGCCATGCGCCGTAGTCGGCGAAGCGCTCGCGCGCGAGCGCGTTCGCCACCAGCTTGGACAGCAGCGGAATCTGGTCATCGTGAAAGCCCGGCGCGGTCAGCGGCGTATGCGGCGTGAGCACGGTGACGCCGGGGTGCACGGCACGCAGTTCCGCGCGCGGATCGCCCGTATGGAATACCGGCTCCTCGACGAACAGCACGCGCATATCGCGCGCAAGCCGCGACATGACGTGCTGTGGCCGCTGAAACACGAAATTCCAGCGCAGATGAGAGAAGACGACGAGCGAGTTCATGAGGGGTTCCGTTGCAGCTGGCGAGCGAAGAAGCGGCGGCTGTGCGTCGCCCTCCGATAGGTGCGAGTCCGAAGCCATCTTGCGTGAGCCCGCGCCGCGTTTCAGCGACTGGAGCGCGACGAACCGCGCGAATCCGCGCGCGACGAACGCGTGCGCCGCGTGGGAGCGGCGCGCTCGTCTTCACCGCCCGCTTCATCGGGCGGCATCGAACGCGCGGAAAGCGCCTCGAAGGCCGCTTCGAGGTCCACCTTCGCCTTGCGGGCGAGTGGAAAGATCTCGCCTTCCTCTTCCCCGACGTGGTGCTTGACGTATTCGCCGAGCACCTTGAACGTCGCGAAATAGCGTTCGTCGTCAGGATCCATCGACTGCAGGTCGGCGATCAATTGCTTCGCCGAATTGTGCTCGACGTGCGCTTCGGCGATCAAATGCCCCTCGTCCGCGGCCTCGAGCGCCGGATACACGAACTCCTCTTCGATCTCCGCGTGCTGCGTGAGCGCATTGCACGCCTCTTCGACGATCGGCTGCAATTGCTCGTGGTCGTCGGAAACCTTTTCACCTCGACTGAACAGTCTTTTCACGCGCGCATGATCGTCGGTAAGCATGTCGATCACCTGCTTCGTGTATTGCGTGGTGCTGCCCGTCGCGCGGCTGCGACCGGCGGCGCGACTTTGATTAACGCGCCCGGATTTTGGCGCTTGCGAACGGTTCATGACGGTCTCCAGTTGCAACTGAGAAAGGGTTGCCGCAACGACGCGGACAAACGCTTCGTGCAAGCTCCATGCCGCATGGCGTTGACCGTTGATTCACTTTTGGTATTGCCGCATCGGAGCGCGAACGAACCGAACGCGCATCTCCGTAAGAATTACCGGGTTCGGCGGCAATTGCTGCTGTGCAAACGCGCGGTGCGCGTTGCCGTGCTGACGCGAACGCCGGTTGGCCCATGCGGGCACGCGGCAGGTCGCATTCGTTTGGCGAGGCATTTCCACGAAACCGTGCGCTTGAAACTGCGCATAGTCTTTGGGGCGCTCTCGATGTGTCCGCTCGGCACGCTTGGTGCTAACGGTATGTCGTCTGATTCTTCGCAACCCACGCGCAAGGTTTTACGATGAGACACGATCGCAACCGATCGACACCGGTGCTCGGCGGCGGGTGCCGCGTGCGACACGCCGTCTTTCCCGTCGCGGGCTTTGGTGCCAAGTTCCTGCCCGCAACCAAGGCGTGCCCGAAGGAGATGCTCCCGATCGTCGACAAACCGCTGATCCAGTACGCGGTCGAGGAAGCGGCCGCGGCCGGCTTGACGCACATGATTTTCGTCACCGGTCGCAGCAAGCGCGCGATCGAGGACCACTTCGATCATGCCTACGAACTCGAGCACGAACTCACGGCGCGTGATGACGCGGACGCGCTGTACGCACTGCGCTCGGCGATTCCACACGGCGTGACGTTCAGCTACGTTCGGCAACCCGATGCAGCGGGACTGACCGATGCACTACGCAGGGCACGCTCCCTCGTCGCCGGGGAGCCGTTCGCCGTCGTGTTGCCGGATCAATTGATTGATGCCCCGCGATCCGCACTGGCGCAATTGCTCGACGTGTTCGGCGAGCAACAGGTGAGCGTCGTCGGCGCGGAGCCCGCCGGGACCACGAACGATGCGTCATGCCTGATCAGCGCGGATCTGCGCACGAGCGACGTGCGCGCTGCACGAGCGCTGGTCAAGGTGCCACCGATCGGCGCCGCGTCGGCACCCGTGACGGCCGCCGGCCGGTTCATTTTCACGCCCGCGATCTGGGACGCGCTCGGCGCCGCCAGGACCGGTTCGCATGCGCAGCCACTGATCCCGGCGATTCGCGCGTTGATGGAGCGCGAACACGTTTTCGCGTGCCTGATCGAAGGGCGCCGCTTCGACTGCGGAACGAAGCTCGGATACCTCGAGGCGCAGTTCGCCTACGCGCAAAAACGCGGCGACCTTTGGACGAGCCTGCAGCAGCGTCTCGCCGACCTCGTGCAACACGATAGCGACCGCGATCTCCCTGCGGCCGCTGCGCTTGGCGGCATCGCGAACGAGTCCCATATGCCGACGCGAGGATCGTGATGCGCGGCGAACGGCCTTTCGGGCAGCTTGATGAGGAAGCCGGCAATGCCGGACTTACGTGCAATTCCTACCGGGCACGCGTGGTCGCGCAGGCGGAGTCCGAAGATTACCGGCGTATTTGTGCATGGCACGTCGCTTGCGGAACCGATGCTTCAACCGCGAGCGGCGTAACGTGCGATGGTGAAACGGTCACACGCCTTCGCTACGGCGTGAGAAAGGAGTGACGATGGCAACGACACGATTGACTTCCACGGGCGCGACCGACGCGACGACTCCGATGAACATGGGCGACGCCGACGCGCGGTATCGCACCGGCGACGATTACTGGAGCGAACCGGGCAAGGGGCCGGGTCCGCAGGTGATGGCGGCCGATACGCTGACGGGCGACGACGTTCGCAACGACGCGAACGAAAAGCTCGGCGAAATCACCGACATCATGCTCGACGTCCCCACGGGACGGGTTGCGTACGCGGTCATGTCCGTCGGCGGCGTGCTCGGCGTCGGCAACAAGCTGTTCGCGATTCCGTGGTCCGCGATGCAGCTCGACACGCAGAACAAGTGTTTCCGGCTGAACGTCGCGAAGGAACGCTTCGAGGAGGCGCCGGGCTTCGACAAGGATCATTGGCCCTCGATGGCCGATCAGCGGTGGGCGGAGGACGTGCACTCGTTTTACCAGGCACGTCCGTATTGGTCCTGATTGGCATCGGGACTGATTCGAGGGACGGCTCGCCGTCCCTCTTTTTTCGTGGTCGCGCCGCGAGCACGCGCACGGTAGCGTTCCGGCAGGCGGGGGACCAGCGGGCCCGACTTCCGTGGCGCACACCGCGCCGTCGAGCGCCTGATGCTACTGCGCTCGGATCGTGCCTCCCCCCGCGTGGCTTGTCGGCGTTGCGCTGACAGCGGACGTGCTCGGTGAACGAACGACGGCGAGGCCCGTCACAGTCTACGCAAACACGTGGCGAGTTGAATGAGACAGGCATTGCACAACGGCAAAGGGTCGAACGCGCATCCGATCGGTGCGGCACTCGTCGCGGCACAGCTCCGCTACACGAGGCACGGCGATGCGGGCTTTCGGCGTGAAGGCGAATCGCCGAACTTCCGCTACATCGACGACGACGGACACGTCGTACGTCGCAAGCAGTTGCTCGCGCGCTTTCGCGCTCTCGCAATACCGCCAGCGTGGACTTCAGTCTGGATCTGCGCCGATCCCGACGGGCACCTGCAGGCGACCGGTCGCGATGCGCGTGGCCGCCTGCAATACCGCTATCACGCGCAATGGCGAGCGCAGCGCGATGAACACAAGTTCGACCGGCTGGCCGACTTCGGTCTCAAGCTGCCGGCGATCCGCGATGCCGTCGAGCGTGATCTTGCGCGTCCGGGTCTATCCCGCGAAAAGGTGCTCGCTGCGATGGTATCGATTCTCGATCGGACGTTCCTGCGTGTGGGCGACGAGCGATACCGCCGTGACAACGGCAGCTTCGGGCTGACGACGCTGCGCACGCGACACGTCCGGGTATCGGGCGATCGCATCCGGCTGCGGTTTCGCGGCAAGTCCGGAAAGGAGCACGATGTGGCGCTCGCCGATCGCCGCCTGGCGCGAATTGTCCGGCGCTGCCTGGACTTGCCGGGCTATGAGCTGTTCCAGTACGTGGAAAACGGTGAGATGCGGCGAATCTGCGCGACCGACGTCAATGCCTATCTCCAGGAAATCAGCGGCGCGGAATACACGGCGAAGGATTTTCGTACCTGGGGCGCGACGGTCATCGCGACGGTGTTGCTCACGCGGTATGGGCCAGCGCCTACCGTGTCCGAACGGACCCGAACGGTCAATCGTGCGCTGCGGGCGGCTGCGCACGCCCTCCGAAACACGCTTGCCGTGTGCCGCAAGAGCTACGTGCACCCGGGCGTGACGGAAGCGTATCTCGCGGACGCGCTGCCCGCGCGCCGGCTCAAGCAGCGCTACGCCGGACTATCCACGGCCGAATGCCGTACGCTCACGCTGCTCAGGAAGTTGCGCGCACCGGCGACGCGTTCGAAGGCGCGGCCACGCGTTCGTCGCGCTCCGGTGGAGCCGAACGCCCTGCACGCGGCGTAGACGCCAGCATGAAATCGCGCTTGGTCACGACGCGACGCGTCGCAAGCGTCTGCTCGATCAGGACTTCCCAGTGTCGCAACACCTGCGGAACCCGCGCGTCCTGCGGATGCAGCGACAGGCGCAGCAGCGGCACATGCCGCGCGCGCAGCGATTCGAGCCGGATCGCGAGCCGCGAGTACGCGCGTCGCCACGCATTCGTCGGGCTGTAACAGAGATTGGCCGTGCGTTCCAGCCGCCATTGCGGCACATGGTAGAGGCCGCTTCGCACGCTCATGTAGCGGAACGGATGCGCGCATTCGGTGAGCGCGCTGCGCGTTTCTGCGCTGGCAAGCCATGCCGGCGGCACGAATCCCGCGAGCGGCCAGCCAAGCGCGCGGAACATCGCGACGCCCGCTTCGATGCGGAACGCGGCCGCGTCCTTCGCCAGCGCGGCGAACTCGCCTTCGCTGCGCGTCAACAGCCGCCGCTCGACGAACCCGCGCAGGCTGCGCGGTGGCGCTGCTTCGTCGACGTGATACATCCCATGCAATACGGCCTCGTCGCCCCGCGCCAGCCGCGCGTCGATCGCTCGGCAGAATGCGCGGTCCTCGCGCACGGGCGCGCGATGATGACGGTCCGGGATGATGAGCAGCGTTATCGGGCCGGCGCCGGCGGCGTCGAGCATCGAGAGCAGGCGGCTGCACTCGCACCACGTGCCGGGAGAGACGTCGTGCAGCGCGACGACTGCGTCGGCCGCGACGTCAGGACGTTGCATAGCCTGGCGTGCGAGCCGGCCGCGTGACGAGCGTTGCGCGGTAGAGATCGAGCAAGCCGCGCATCGCGGTGTCCCAGCTGAAATCTCTTTCGGCATGTGCGCGCGCGTGATGCCCGAGCCGATCCGGATTGCGTTCGTAGAACTCCACGATGCCAGCGGCCATCGCCTGCGCATCGCGCGGAGGCACGAGGACGCCGGTATCCGGTGTGATCAGCTCCGGCATCGCGCCGGCATTGGCAGCGATGACACCGCGGCCACAGGCCATCGCTTCGAGCACGACGAGCCCGAAGGTTTCCTGGTCTCCCGCGTGCACGAGGCCGTCGGCGCTCGCGAGGATGCGGGCGAGTTCGAGTGACGAGTGCAGGAACGGCAGCAGTGTCACGTTCGACGGCAGGTCGAGCGATGCAGCGGGTCCCGCAACCACGAGGTGATAGCGAGACCCCAACGCGCGAAATGCGTCGAGCAGAACGCCGATGTTCTTTTCACGTGAAAAGCGGCCCGCATACGCAAGCAGCCGCGTGCGGGCGGGCAGGCCGAGTTCGCGCCGGAGCGCTTTCGAGCGGCGTGACGGCGCAAACGCGTCGACGTCGACCCCAAGGGGGCGCGCGACCACGTGTTCGACGCCCCACTCGGAAAGGCGATCACGCATGAACCCACTGGGTGCGATGACGAGGTCGCAGCGCCGGTAGAACTCGCGTGCATACGTCTGCACCGCCGCGCCGACCGCCGGGCCGAAACGCCGCGACGCCATGCGTACGATGTCGCTGTGGCAAAACGCGATCAGCGGCACGTCGAGCGTCCGCGCTGCGGACAGCGCCGCCCAGGCTTCAGGCCCGGCGTCGCCGGCTTCGATCAGATCCGGCCGGCATGCGCGTATTTCGCGTGCCCATCGCCGGACTGCGAACGGCCACCGGTGACCGTGGGGTCGGAGCTTCCGCGCGCGAAGATAGCGTTCGCCGGAGCCACCGAGTGAATCCGCGGCGGCCGGAACGAGCAGCGTATGGCGCACGGCAGTGTGCTGCTGCAGCCAGCGATGCTTGGCTCGCAGATAACGAACAACGCCGCCGCTGGTCGGCGCGTACAACATCGTGACGTCGAGCAAATGCATCCGTCGAACCGTGAGGGGCGGCGACCCGTGCGCTCCGCACGAGCCTACCGGCGAGTCGTTCGGGATCGTCCCGTCCAGCGGCGACTGCCGGTGCGACGGCCGGGCCGGTTCACGGCCCGTTCCCGCGCACTACTATCTTTCCCGCGTAACGATCTGTCAATCGAGACGTTGATTACTGGCCCTTGTCCTTCGGCACCGTGTTCGACATCGCGGCATTTGGCGACGCGGTCGCATTCGAGCTCGCATCGGCCGGCGGCGTGGTCGAACTTGCACTCGATGAAGTGCTCGGGCTCGTCGACGACGAACTGGACGACGATGGGCTCGACGACGACGGCGACGTGGTCGGCGACGACGATGTCGACGGCGACGTGCTCGGCGATGACGATGTCGACGGCGACGTGCTCGGGCTCATCGACGAGCTGGACGACGTCGAACCACTGGGGGTCGATGGCGTTGTCGTCGAAGACGACGAGGAACTCGATGGCGACGGTGTCACAACCGGCGGAGTCGTCGAAGAAGGTGTATTCGTTTCGCGTTGACAGCCGGCTACGCCGAGTGTCAAGCCAGCGCACAGCAGTGTGATGAGGGGAAGACTTCGCATCGTGATCTCCAGTCGGGTTGAGGAAGCGTGCACTGCGAGATTTAGCAGATTCGGTGCCACGAGAAGGCCGCGCGCAAGATGATTGCGGCCTCATATTTCGCTTTAAAAACAGCGCGTCGCCATTTGACAACGTCCCACTGCCGCGTCAAATCTCGAGCAATACGCCCACGCGCGGCGCTGAAATTTCATCGAACGCCGGTAATAATTACGCAGCTAGCGGTCGGCCGCGCACAGATAAGCGAGCAATCGCGGGAATCCGACGCGCATTCAGGCACATGTACCTTTTCACCCCCTTCGGTACGGTCCTTGCGCTTGTCGACGCAATCCACAAACTGCGCGGACTCTGCGCCGCGCAAGCCCTATGCCGCACGCGCTCATTGTCGATGACGACTCCAACGCCGCCGAAGCATTGGCCGAACTCGTGCGAGGCCAGGGCTTCACGACGGCGTGCGCCGATTCGCTCGAGACCGCACGTGACCTGCTCGCCGCGGCGCCCGACGTCATCCTGCTCGATCTCGTCCTGCCCGATGGCAACGGCCTCGAACTGTTGCGCGATGCAGCAGCGCGGCAGCTGGAAACGCAAGTCGTCGTCATCACCGGGCACGCGACGCTCGAAAGCTCGATCGAGGCGATGCGTCATGGCGCCAACGATTACCTGCTGAAGCCGATCAACTTTGCACATCTGCGCGGTGTGCTGTCGCGTGTTGCGAGGCCGCCGGAGCTGTCGGCGGAAGTCAAGGATCTGCGCTCGGAACTTCGCTCGCTCGGCCACTACGGGAGGCTCGTAGGCGGCTCGGCACCGATGCAGCGACTGTACGATCAGATCGGCCGCGTCGCACCTACCGGCGCGACCGTGCTGATCACCGGCGAGAGTGGAACGGGGAAGGAGATCGTCGCGCAGACGATCCACGAGGTGAGCCGGCGCCGCTTGCGCCCGTTCCTGGCGATCAACTGCGGCGCGATTTCACCGCAGATCATCGAAAGCGAGCTGTTCGGGCACGAGAAAGGCAGTTTCACCGGGGCCAATCGCCAGCATCGCGGCTATTTCGAGCGCGCGCATGGCGGCACGCTGTTCCTCGACGAGATCACCGAAATGCCGATGGACCTGCAGGTCAAACTGCTGCGCGTGCTCGAGACGCAGACCGTCAGCCGCGTCGGCTCCGACCGTCCGATCGACACCGACGTTCGCATGCTCGCGGCGACGAACCGCAATCCACACGACGCGGTGGCCACCGGCAAGCTACGCAAGGACCTGCTCTATCGTCTGCAGGTGTTTCCGCTATACGTGCCGCCGTTACGCGAGCGAAGCGAGGATATCGAACTCCTGGCCAACCACTTTCTGGCGCAGCTCAACAAGCGCGGCAACGCAAACAAGGCATTGACGCCGGCGGCGATCGATCGGTTGAAGCGCTATCACTGGCCCGGAAACGTGCGCGAACTGTCCAATGCCATCCATCGCGCGTTCATCATGACCGACGGTGATTGGATCACGCAGATCGGGCTCTCGCAGGAGGCGACGCTCGCGGCGGACTTCAGCGGCCGCTCGTTTCAGATCGGCGTCGGCGACCGGATCGATGCGGTCGAGAAGCGGCTCATCCTCGCAACCGTTCAGCACACGCACACGAAGGAAGCCGCCGCCGAAATTCTCGGCATCAGCGTCAAGACGCTCTACAACCGGTTGCGCGCGTACGAGACCGGAGCCGACCTCGCCCGCGCCGGCGCGCCCGACGGCAGTCAGGGTGCGGTGCCAGCCTCCGGAACGTTGCCGGCCGAGCCGAATCCGCGTGCGCCTGCGACGTGAGCGATCGTATTGACGAGCAAATCGAGATCCACCGGTTTGCAGATCACGGCGTCGTATCCGGCGTGGATGGCGCGCTCGCGATCCTGCGCGCGCGAGTAGCTGGTACACGCGATGGCCGGTGTGCTGCCGCCCTGCTCGGGCGCCAGACGGCGGACGCGGCGGATCAGCTCATAACCGTCGATGCAGGGCATACCGAGATCGGAAATGACCAGGTCCGGATGCCAGGTCGCGAACGTGCGCTGCGCTTCGGCGCCATCCGCGGACGTACGCACGCTCGCGCCGCGATGCTCCAAAGCTTCGCCGAGCAATTCCCGGGTGGCGGGATCGTCGTCGACGATGAGCAGCTTGATGGGTGGTTCAGCGTGCGGCGGCATCGTATCCCATCGCGAGTAGGGAACTACGGACGTGGTTCCTGCCGATGACGCGTTGCACGATCCGGGCCTGCGGTTGGGCGCGGTCCTTGCGCGCCTGCTCCCGGTCGGCGTCCTGATCGTTGGGCCCGGGGACGTGTGCCGCTACGCGAGCCCGCTCGCCCGCAAGGCAATCGGGGAAACGGAGGACGCGGCGCTGATCACCGCGTGGCAGCGCATCGCCGACGGTGTCGGCGCCGACGCATGGGCGTCGGTACGCGCCGGCGATCAACCGCTTCAACTCCTGCTTGACGTGCCCGATGAGACGCGGCGCAGGCTGCGGCTCGAGATCCACCGCATCGATAGCGCCTACATCGTGCTCGTGCGCGACGTCCGCGTCGATGACACCACCGACCGCACGCTGTTCCTGGCGAGCGAGGCGCTAGCGCACCGCCGCGCGTTGTCGGGTCTCGTACACGAAGCGAAGGGGCCGCTCAACAATTTCCAGTTGACGTTGACGCTGTTGAGCGCGGGTCTTGAACGACTCGACACCGGCGGCATCGCAGCCGATGTGACTGCGCGCTGGCGCCGTCACTTCGATGTATTGCGGGCCGAAACCGTGAGACTCACCGAGCGTCTCGGCGAAATCGATGCGCTCGCGCACGGTGTCGATGCGGGCTGGGTTCCCGTCGATGTCTCCGCCGCGCTCCGCGACGTGATGCGCTTGTTGCGGCATGAGGCAACGATGAACGAGCTCGCCATAGACGTCGACGCGCCTTCTGATGCGCTCACGATTCGCGGAGATCCGCGTGCATTGCAACTCGCGCTGCTCGGTCTGACGGCCTGCGTAGCGGATGCGGCAGAACCGGGAGGCGTGATCCGGCTGCGGGCGGAACGGCGCGGCAACGCTCGTGTGCACATGTGCATCGATGCGACGACTGCCACGCTGCCGATCGATCTGCATACGACGATGTTTCGCATCGGATGTGCGATCGACTCATGTGATACCAACGCAAGCGCCGGCCGCTTGATCATCGAGGCGCATGGGGGAAGCATCGTCTTGCACGAGGACTCGGGCGTGCAACGGGGATTCGACATCGAACTGCCAAGCGGCTGAATACGCTCGGCGATTCTCGGTCTTCAGCGTTCACTCATTCAACGTTTCCGGTAAGAATTGCCAGCCGATCGCGCACATTAGCGGTATACGCATCGCATCCGCGTGGACATTCGACGTTTTTTCTATTGGGGCACGCGCCTTGCAGAAGACGTTCCCCGATCGTCGACTGGGAAACGAGCATTCGTGTCATGCACCGAACGCAGGTCCGCGGCGCTTCGTGCGCAAGGAGGCGCTGCTCGCGCGGGTCGTGCGCTCGCGCTGACGCAGCCGCGCGAGTCCGCAATCGCTGAAATC
>JAICVH010000439.1 GCA_025935435.1 Burkholderiales bacterium | reverse complement strand
CAGCACGTTCGCGTTCGGAGGCTGGTCCGGCGTCCGGCGCGCGACCCTCCGATCGTGCTGTGAAAGCATCACGCTCGTAGACTGGCGCAGGTGCGCCGCGCGCTACTTCTTGAGCCCGAGGCCCGCGACGATCGTGTCGATGCGCTTGGTATCGTTGTCGAGGAACGTCTTGAACGCGTCGCCGGCGACGTACATGTCCGTCCACTCGTTACGTTTCAGTGTTTCCTGCCACGACGGCGTCTTGACCGCCTTGCCGACGATGTCGATCAGCTCCTTGCGCTGCGCATCCGTGATGCCGGGCGCCGCGAAGACCGCACGCCAGTTGATCATCTCGACGTCGATGCCTTGCTCCTTCAGCGTCGGCACGTCGATGCCGGGAACGCGCTTGTCCGACGAGATTGCGAGCGCACGCAGTTTCCCCGATTTGATCTGTCCGGCGAACTCTCCGTAGCCGCTGATCCCGGCGGCAACGTGGCCGCCCATGATTGCCGCCTGGGCTTCGCCGCCACCGGCGTACGCAATGTAATTGACCTTCGATGCTTCGACGCCGGATGCGACGGCGATCATGCCCGCCAGGATATGGTCGGAACCGCCCGCCGATCCGCCACCCCATGCGACGCTTCCCGGATTGGCCTTGAATTGCGCGACCAACTCTTTCATCGACTGGATCTTCGACGTGCCTGGAACGACGATGACCTCGTATTCACCGGTGAGCCGGGCGATGGGCGTGACCTGCGCAAGCGTCACCGGCGATTTGTTCGTGATGATGGCGCCGACCATCACCATGCCGCCCATCATCAGCGCATTCGGATCGCCCTTGCTCGAATTGACGAATTGCGCGATGCCGATCGTGCCGCCAGCGCCGCCCTTGTTGTCGACGGTCACCTTCTTCACGATGTCGCCGCTCTGCAGCGCTGCCTGCAGCGCACGTCCGGTCTGATCCCAGCCGCCGCCGGGCGCAGCGGGGACGAGGATCTTCAGGCTGTCGACGGCGACGGCTGCGCCGCTGGCCGCCATCGCGAGCGCGGCCGCCGCGAACAACAGGACGCCGCGCCGCGCGCGGCCGAAGTTCTGTATCGAACCTTTCATGGTTCCTCCGGTGTGTCGATGATCGCGCCGCGCCTCACGCAATGCGCACGTGGCCCATTGTAGGATATGGAATCGTCCGCGGCATTCGATTTGTGCTTTCGATCTCCGGCCGGCACGACGCCGCGTTCGGTTCCGCTGCTACAGCATCGGGATCTTCAGGCCGTTCGCCTTCGCGACTTCGATCGCCTTGTCGTAACCTGCATCCGCGTGACGCATCACGCCCGATGCGGGGTCGTTCCAGAGCACCCGCTCGATCCGCTTCGCCGCGGCCGCTGTACCGTCGCAGACGATCACCACGCCCGCGTGCTGCGAATAGCCGATGCCCACGCCGCCGCCATGATGCAGCGACACCCAGGTCGCACCGCCCGCAGTATTCAGTAGGGCGTTGAGCAGCGGCCAGTCGGACACCGCATCCGAACCGTCGGCCATCGCCTCCGTTTCGCGGTTGGGACTTGCGACCGATCCAGTGTCGAGGTGATCGCGGCCGATGACGATCGGCGCCTTCAGCTCACCGCTCGCGACCATCTGGTTGAACGCCAGGCCTGCGCGGTGGCGCTCGCCGAGCCCCAGCCAGCAGATGCGCGCCGGCAAGCCCTGGAACGCGATGCGCTCACCGGCGAGGTCGAGCCAGCGCCCGAGCGAGGCGTTACCGGGAAAGAGCTCGCGCACCTTGCGATCGGTCCTTGCAATGTCTTCCGGATCGCCGGAAAGCGCGACCCAGCGAAACGGTCCCTTGCCTTCACAGAACAGCGGCCGAATGTACGCGGGCACGAATCCCGGAAAGTCGAAAGCGTTGGCCACACCTTCGTCGTACGCGACCTGCCGGATGTTGTTGCCATAGTCGAACGTCGGGATGCCGCGCGCGTGGAACGCGAGCATCGCGAGGACGTGTCGTCGAATCGACTGTCGCGCGGCGCCGACAAGTTCGGCGTGCGCGTCATCGTTGCGTTGTGCCTCGCGCCAGCGCTCGACGCTCCAGCCCGCCGGCAGGTAACCATGAATCAGGTCGTGCGCCGACGTCTGGTCGGTCACCATGTGCGGCGTTGGACCGCCTTCGGCCATGCGGCGCGCCAGTTCGGGCAACAATTCGGCCGCGTTGCCGCGCACGGCGACAGACACCGGTCGACGCGCAGCGCACGCGTCGGCGATGATGTTCAGCGCATCATCGAGATCGCGCGCCTGGCGGTCGAGATACCGCGTCGCGAGTCGCATGTCGATGCGGCTTTGCTGGCATTCGATGGCGAGCATCGATGCACCCGCCATCGTCGCCGCCAGCGGTTGCGCGCCGCCCATGCCGCCGAGCCCGGCGGTGACGATCCATTTGTCGGCGAGATCGCCTCCATAATGCTGGCGCCCCGCTTCGGCAAACGTCTCGTACGTTCCTTGCACGATGCCCTGGCTGCCGATATAGATCCATGAACCGGCGGTCATCTGGCCGAACATCATCAGGCCCTGGCGATCGAGCGCGTTGAACGTCTCGAGCGTCGCCCAGTGCGGCACGAGGTTGGAATTGGCGATCAGCACGCGCGGCGCATCGCTGTGCGTTCGAAACACGCCGACCGGCTTGCCCGACTGGATCAGCAAGGTTTCGTCGTCGCCGAGTTCCCTGAGCGCCGCGACGATCGCGTCGAAGCATTCCCAGTTGCGCGCTGCGCGACCGATGCCGCCGTAGACGACGAGCTCTGCAGGATTCTCGGCGACGTCGGGGTCGAGGTTGTTCATCAGCATCCGCAGCGGGGCCTCGGTGAGCCACGACTTCGCCGTTAGCGTCGTGCCGCGCGGAGCGCGAATCGCGCCGTCGCGGTGGCGGGTCCAGACGGTGCGTACGCGTTGCAGCATGGACGGTCTCCTAAGGATGAGCTTGCGTTACCATCGACCACGATCGCGCAGGCCACCTGCTGTGTCCGACTCTTCCGCCGCCCCGCTTTCGCTCGTCTACCTGAACGCGCCCGACGTCGCGGCGTTGCATCTCACCGACGACGACATTCTCGACGCAGTCGAGCGCGGCTTGCGCGCGCAGGGCGAGGGCCGCACGGTCATCGAACCGCGCGTGCACCTCATCCCGCGCGGTGCGGCAGATGGCACGCCGATTCACGGCCACTTCAACGTGCTGCGCGGCCACATCGCGCCGCTCGATCTGGCGGGAGT
>JAICVH010000054.1 GCA_025935435.1 Burkholderiales bacterium | reverse complement strand
GGTGCTGCGGAGATCTCGTCGCCGTTCAGCCGGAAGACGATGGCGTCTGCGAGGAGCGCCTGCTCGTGCGGTGCATTCATTGCAATCCTTCGTGCCTCGTACGCGGGTATTCGCGCTCGCGGCGGCCCTTCGTGCTCATTGGACTACTGCGCACTTCGCGCTGCGGGTCTGATTCGCGCTCGGGACGGGCGTTTGCGCTCATGCCGTATCCGTGCGCGAGGCTTCGCCCAGCTCGTGCGGAAAGTATTTGAAGACGCAGGCGATCGGGTTCGGCGCTGCCTGTCCCAGGCCGCAGATCGATGCGTCCGCCATCGCCTGTGACAGATCGTCGAGCAGCGGCTTGTCCCACTGCGGCTTCGCCATCAGCTCGGCGGCCTTCGCCGTGCCGACGCGACACGGCGTGCATTGACCGCAGGATTCGTCGGCGAAGAACCGCATCAGGTTCAGCGCGGCGTCGCGGGCACGATCGTGCTCGGACAGCACGATGACTGCTGCCGATCCGATGAAACAGCCGTGCGGCTGCAGCGTGTCGAAATCGAGCGGGATGTCACCCATCGACGCGGGCAGGATGCCACCCGACGCGCCGCCGGGCAGGTAGCCGTAGAACGCATGGCCCGGCTGCATGCCGCCGCAGTATTCGTCGATCAGTTCGCGGACGGTGATGCCCGCGGGCGCGAGATGCACGCCCGGCTTCACGACCCGTCCAGAAACCGAGAACGAGCGCAGGCCCTTGCGCCCGTTGCGACCCTGATCGGCGAACCATGCCGCTCCGCGCTCGACGATGTCGCGCACCCAGTACAGCGTTTCCATGTTGTGCTCGAGCGTCGGGCGATCGAACAGGCCGACCTGCGCGACATACGGCGGGCGCAGCCGCGGCATGCCGCGCTTGCCTTCGATCGATTCGATCATCGCCGATTCTTCGCCGCAGATGTAGGCGCCGGCGCCGCGACGAAGCTCGATGTGCGGCAGCGCACACGGCGGATCGGCGAGCAATGCGTCGAGCTCGCGTTTGAGCAGTGTGCGACACGCTGCATATTCATCGCGCAGATAGATGTAGATCGCCTCGATGCCGACCGCCCACGCGGCGATCAGCATGCCTTCGAGGAACCGATGAGGATCGCGTTCCAGGTAATGCCGATCCTTGAACGTGCCCGGTTCACCTTCGTCGATGTTGACCGCCATCAACCGCGGCGCCGGTTCGTTTCGCACGATCTTCCATTTGCGTCCGGCCGGGAATCCGGCGCCGCCGAGCCCGCGCAATGCCGAATTCTCGAGCTCGCCGATGACCGCATCGACGTCGCGCCGACCCTGTACGCATTCGATGAGCGTTCGGTAACCGCGGTCGCTGCGATACGCCGCCAGATCGATGTATGGTGGCAGCGGAGGCTCGAGTGCGCGGGCAGCGATCGCTTCGGCGATCCGCGCCGGTGTCGCGCGGTCGACCGGGTTGCGTCCGACGACGGCCGCGGGGGCGTGCTCGCAACGACCGATGCACGGCGCGCCGATGACGCGGACGTCGGCACCGCTCTGCGCGATCACCGCCGCGCGCAGCGCATCGGCGCCCGCCATCTGACACGACAGCGTTTCGCAGACGCGCACGGTGATCGGCGGCGGCGGCGTCGCGCCGGCGTCGATCACATCGAAGTGGTGATAAAACGTCGCGACCTCGTAGACCTCGGTCATCGCGAGCTTCATCTCCTGCGCCAGCGCGACCAGGTGGGCGGCCGGCAGATGACCGCGTGCGTCCTGGATGCGGTGCAGGAATTCGATCAGCAGCGATCGGTCGCGCGGCGCATTGCCGAGCAGCGCACGGACGTCCGCCAGCGCGGTCGCGTCGACCTGCCTGCCCTTGGGCCGGCTCTTCACGCCGCGGCCCCCGCGCAGTCGCGACGTATCGACGACGGCGTCATTCATTTCGAGTCACCCCGCAGGTCATCGTCGAATCCGGCCTTTCATTCCAGGAAGTCGCAGTGCTTGTCGACGTGCGCCGCCAGGTCCAGCGAATGCTGGCGCACGAGCCGTTCGGCCAGTTCGGTATCGCGGCGCTCGAGCGCCTCGATGATGCGCATATGGTCGACGATCGAGCGCGCGGCGCGGTCGCTTTGCGAAATCGTGAGCCGACGAATCGCGCGGACATGGACGAACAGGTTCTCGATCGTCTTGCCCATCAGATGCGATCCCGACAGCCGGATGATCGCCTGGTGGAACGCGATGTTGGCGTCCGAATACTCGTGGATGTGTTCACCGGGCGTCGAGTTCCGGAATTCGTCGAACATCGTGCGCAGCGACGCGATTTCCTCGTCCGAAGCGTTCACCGTCGCGAGGCGCGCCGCCATGCTCTCGATCGCCGCCCACATTTCGATCATTTCGATGATCTGGCGCTTCGTCTTGCGGACGATGAAGATGCCGCGGCGTGGCAGCGTGCGGAGGAACCCTTCCTGCTCGAGCAGCGTCATCGCCTCGCGAATCGGCGTGCGCGAGACGCCGAGCGAGCGCGACAACTGGCGCTCGTCGAGCCGCAGCTCGTTGGCGTGCGAATAGATGTCGGCGTCCATGATCGCCTGCTTCAGCGCCGCATAGGCCTGGTCGCGGAAGCTGACGTTCGCGGACAGCGGACGGAGCGCGAGCGGAATGGCGACCGCTTCGGCTGCTTCCGGGATCGATGCCACGGTTCTTCCTGAAACGAGGGCCGGATAGCGGCCCGATCCCAATATCTTATATACCAAAAACCAGACTCGGGCATCCGGGCGCTCCACGGCCGTTCAGTTGGCCACCCGGGGTCGTTCCGGGAGTTTGTCTAAAAGCTCCGCGAGCGGCGCGTTGTTGGATGGCGAACGCCAAGGCGAACTGCAGCGTTCAAATGAATCAGCTCGCCTGCACGCACGAGTGTAGGTGCTTACAACGCGACTCCGGGCGACCCCGCGGATCGCCACCCGCCAGGGTGGCGCAACTCGCGACCGAATGCGGGAACGCAAGTCAGCGCGTAAATCAAGGATTGACGCGCCTTGGTATATCAAATACGTTAGCGCGATGTCCGCGGGTGATTCTGCCGCGGCCGTCCCGGACATTTGCGAACGGCGCGTACCTCTGACAAAGGCGCGCTCGCAGCCGTTCAACACGGCGTTTCGGGCCGCCGCGCTGGCCCCGTTTCGATTCAGGAGATCCCCATGGAAAGCGTCACCGCAACGCGCAAGGAAACCGCCGCGACGACGGGACAGTCGCCCGACACGACGAGCGCAGCGGCTGCAGCGCAATCGCAGCAGGAGATCGACGGCTTTCATCTGGTACTCGAAGGCCTGAAGCTGAACGGCATCGACACGATCTTCGGGCTGCCGGGAATTCCGATCACCGACCTGACCCGCAAGGCGCAAGCGGCGGGATTGCGCGTCATTTCGTTCCGACACGAACAGAACGCCGGCTATGCCGCGTCGATCGCGGGTTTCATGACGCAAAAGCCGGGGATCTGCCTCACTGTGTCGGCGCCGGGTTTCTTGAACGGCCTGACGGCGCTTGCGAACGCAACGACCAACTGCTTTCCGATGATCCTGATCAGCGGCTCGAGCGAGCGCGAGATCGTCGATCTGCAGCAAGGCGACTACGAGGAAATGGATCAGCTCGCGATCGCCAAGCCGCTCGCCAAGGCGGCGTTTCGCGTGCTGCACGCGGAGGACATCGGCATCGGCATCGCACGCGCCATTCGCGCGGCGGTATCCGGCCGCCCGGGCGGCGTCTATCTCGACCTGCCCGCCAAGCTCTTCCCCCAGACGATGGACGCGCAGGCGGGCCGCAACTCGCTGATCAAGGTCGTCGATCCTGCACCGCGCCAGATACCCGCGCCGGACGCGGTCGCCCGCGCAGTCGAATTGCTGAAGGGCGCGAAGCGTCCGCTGATCGTCCTCGGCAAGGGGGCGGCATACGCGCAGGCGGACGCGGACATCCGCGCGCTGATCGAGAAAACGCGCATCCCCTACCTGCCGATGGCGATGGCGAAAGGTCTGTTGCCCGACACGCACGAGCAATCGGCCGCGGCCGCGCGCTCGTTCGTGCTTCCCGAAGCCGACGTCGTGATGCTGATCGGTGCGCGGCTGAACTGGTTGCTGTCGCACGGCAAGGGCAAGACGTGGGGCGGCAAGACGTCGAAGGCGTGGGGCGGCCAGAAGTTCATCCAGGTCGACATCTCGCCGCAGGAGGCCGACAGCAACGTTCGCATCGATGCACCGGTCGTCGGTGACATCGGCTCATGCGTGTCGGCGTTGCTTGCCGCGATCGACGCCCGCGGAAGCTCCGCGTGGACCGCGCCGCCCGAGGAGTGGCGCAACGCGATCGCCGAGCGCAAGAACAAGAACGTCGCGAAGATGGCCGAGACGCTCGCGAAGAACCCGACGCCGATGAACTTTCACAGCGCGCTTGCCGTCGTGCGCGACATCGTCAAGGCGAATCCCGACGCGATGCTCGTGAACGAGGGCGCGAATGCGCTCGATTTCACGCGCAGCATCGTCGACATGTACAAGCCGCGCAAGCGCCTCGATGTCGGCACGTGGGGCGTGATGGGAATCGGGATGGGGTTCTCGATTGCCGCCGCCGTCGTGAGCGGTGGTCAGGTGATTGCAATCGAAGGCGACAGCGCGTTCGGTTTTTCCGGAATGGAGGTCGAGACGATCTGCCGCTACGGGCTGCCCGTCTGCGTCGTCATCCTCAACAACAACGGCGTCTACCGCGGCGACGAGGTCAACCCGACCGGCGGACGCGATCCTTCGCCGCTGGTGTTCGTCAAGGACGCACGGTACGAGAAGCTGATGGAGGCGTTTGGCGGCGTCGGCGTGTACGCCACGACGCCGGATCAGCTGCGCAAGGGAATGGAAGAAGCCATCCGTTCGCGGCGGCCGACGCTCATCAACGCGATCATCGATGAGAAGGCTGGCACCGAAAGCGGCCGCATTACGAGCCTCAATCCGAGTGCCAAGAAGGTGTGACGCGCATCGTCCGGGCGACGAGGCGCACTTGAACGGCGAGCGTTGACGAGTCGTGGTATATCACATACCTTCGGCCCGCCAGACGCGTGCTCGCGGGATTTGGTGAGGTCGCAGGCTACAGGGGTTTGCAATGGGGAAGGCGTTAGACGGAGTCCGGATTCTCGATTTCACCCACGTGCAGTCGGGGCCGACCTGCACGCAGCTTCTCGCCTGGTTCGGCGCCGACGTGATCAAGGTCGAGCGCGCCGGCGAGGGCGACATCACGCGCGGTCAATTGCGCGACATTCCCGATGTGGACAGCCTCTATTTCACGATGCTGAACCACAACAAGCGCTCGATCACCGTCGATGCCAAGAACCCCAAGGGCAAGCAGGTGCTCGAGGCGCTCGTGAAGCAGTGCGACGTTCTGGTGGAGAACTTCGCACCCGGCGCGCTCGACCGGATGGGCTTCACATGGGAGCGGATCCAGCAACTCAATCCGCGGATGATCGTTGCGTCGGTCAAGGGGTTCGGCCCCGGGCCGTACGAGGACTGCAAGGTCTACGAAAACGTCGCGCAATGCGCCGGCGGTGCGGCGTCGACGACCGGCTTCGACGATGGCCCGCCGCTCGTGACCGGCGCGCAGATCGGCGACAGCGGCACCGGCCTGCATCTCGCGCTCGGGATCGTCGCCGCCTTGTATCAACGCAACACGACGGGTCGCGGGCAGCGCGTGCTGGCGGCGATGCAGGACGGCGTGCTGAACCTCTGCCGGGTCAAGCTGCGCGACCAGCAGCGGCTCGCGCGGACCGGTGTCATGGAAGAGTACCCGCAGTATCCGAACGGCACGTTCGGCGACGCGGTGCCGCGCGCGGGCAATGCATCGGGTGGCGGACAGCCGGGATGGATTCTGAAGTGCAAGGGTTGGGAGACCGATCCGAACGCGTACATCTACTTCATCACGCAGGCGCCCGTCTGGAAGGACATCTGCAAGGTCATCGGCCGCGAGGAGTGGCTCACCGATCCACGCTACGCGACGCCGAAGGGGCGGTTGCCGCACCTGATGGAAATCTTCGGCGAGATCGAGCAGTGGACGATGACGAAGACGAAGTTCGAAGCGATGGATCTGCTGAACGCGTACGACATCCCGTGCGGGCCGATCCTGTCGATGAAGGAGCTGGCCGAAGAGCCGTCGCTGCGCAAGACGGGCACCGTCGTCGAGGTCGACCATCCGAAGCGCGGCAAGTACCTGACGGTGGGTAACCCGATCAAGCTGTCGGACAGCCCGACCGAGGTGCTGAGATCACCGCTGCTCGGCGAGCATACCGACGAAGTATTGAAGGAGCTCGGCTACAGCAGCGAAGCGATCGAGGCGCTGAGGGCCGAGCGAGTGATTTGACCAGCTGTTGCGACTCGAATCGTCGGGCTTCGCCCGCGATTCGAGTGTGATCAACCCGGGCGAAAGTAGGGGTCCACTTTCGCCCGCCGAAGGGAAGACATGGCGCACGACAAGACGGCGGTCCGCAGCATCCTCGACAAGGTGAAGTCCGAAGGGCGCACGTCGCTGACTGCGCCGGAGGGCCGGTTCGTTTGCGACGCGTACGGCATTCCGGTGCCGCAGGAAGGCGTGGCGAAGTCCGCCGCCGAGGCCGCCAGGCTCGCGAGCGACATGGGCTTCCCCGTCGTGCTGAAGATCGTCTCGCCGGAAATCCTGCACAAGACCGAGGCCGGCGGCGTGCTGGTCGGCATCAAGGACGCCGCGGCCGCGGAGCAGGGCTTTGCGACGATCATGGCCAACGCGAAGAAGTACGACGCGAAAGCAAATCTCGTCGGCGTTCAGGTGCAGCAGATGCTGTCGGGCGGGCAGGAAGTCATCGTCGGCGCCGTCAGCGATCCATCGTTCGGCAAGCTCGTCGCCTTCGGATTGGGCGGCGTCCTCGTCGAAGTGCTGAAGGACGCAACCTTCCGCCTGGCGCCTGCATCGCAGGAGGACGCGCTGTCGATGCTCGACGGCATCGCGGCCGCCGACGTGCTGAAGGGTGTGCGCGGTGCGAAAGCTGTGAATCGCGAAGCGCTCGCGCTCGTCATCCAGCGCGTGTCCGAACTGATCACCGATTTTCCCGAGATCAGCGAACTCGATCTCAATCCGGTGTTCGCGACCGACCGGGGCGCCACCGCGGCCGACGTGCGCATTGTGCTCGACTGGAATCCGGCCCCTGCGCGCTATCGCCCGAGCCAGGATGACATCGTCCGCGCGATGAACCGCATCATGAAACCCGATGCGGTCGCAGTGATCGGCGCTTCCGCCGAGGCCGGCAAGATCGGCAATTCGGTGATGAAGAACCTGATCAACGGTGGTTACCAGGGAAAGCTTTATCCGATTCACCCGAAGGCCGACGAGATCATGGGCCACCAGGCCTACAAGAGCGTCAAGGACGTGCCGGGCG
This sequence comes from Burkholderiales bacterium, assembly GCA_025935435.1. Lineage (GTDB taxonomy): Bacteria > Pseudomonadota > Gammaproteobacteria > Burkholderiales > Casimicrobiaceae > VBCG01. The sequence continues at coordinate 2,652 of JAICVH010000054.1, read as the reverse complement.
ACATCGACGTCGCCGTGTTCGCAATCCCGGCCAAGTTCGTCGCGCAGGCGCTGGTCGAAGTCGGCGAGAAGAAGATTCCGGGCGCGGTGCTGATCCCCTCGGGCTTTGCCGAAACGGGCAACGTCGAAGGCCAGAAGGAAATCCAGGAGATCGGCCGCAAGTACAACGTACGCCTGATGGGGCCGAACATCTACGGCTTCTACTACACGTGGAAGAATCTGTGCGCGACGTTCTGCACGCCGTACGACTTCAAGGGCCACACGGCGCTCTCGTCGCAATCGGGCGGCATCGGCATGGCGATCATCGGGTTTTCGCGCTCGGCGAAGATGGGCGTGTCGGCGATCGTCGGGCTCGGCAACAAATCGGACCTCGACGAAGATGACCTGCTCACGTTCTTCGAGCAGGACGACAACACGAACGTCATCGCCATGCACTGCGAGGATCTCAAGGACGGCCGCTCGTTCGCCGACGTCGCGAAGCGCGTGTCGAAGAAGAAGCCGGTCGTCATGCTGAAGGCCGGGCGCACGAGCCTCGGCGCGCGCGCCGCGTCATCGCATACGGGTGCGCTCGCGGGCAACGACAAGATCTACGACGATGTGCTGCGTCAATCCGGCGTCATTCGCGCGCCGGGCTTGCGCGACATGCTCGAATACGCGCGCGCGATTCCGGTGCTCGCGACGCCGAAAGGCGAGAACGTCGTGATCATCACCGGTGCGGGCGGCTCCGGCGTGCTCCTGTCCGACGCCTGTGTCGACAACAAGTTGACGCTGATGACGATGCCGCAGGATCTCGACGCGGCGTTCCGGAAGTTCATTCCGCCGTTCGGCGCCGCGGGCAATCCGGTCGACATCACCGGCGGCGAGCCGCCGACGACGTACAAGAACACCATCCGGCTCGGCCTGACGGATCCCCGCATCCACGCGCTGATCCTCGGCTATTGGCATACGATCATCACGCCGCCGATGGTGTTCGCAAACCTCGTTGTCGAAGTCATCGACGAGATGAAGGCGCAGGGCATCCACAAGCCCGTCGTCGCGTCGCTTGCAGGCGACGTGCAGGTCGAGGAAGCCGCCGAATACCTGTTCCAGCACGGCGTGCCGGCGTATCCGTACTCGACCGAAATGCCCGTTGCCGTGCTCGGGGCAAAATACAAATGGGCGCGCGGTGCCGGCTTGCTTTGAACGAGTTGGCAAGCACACGATCCAATTCAGCGAGGAGAGAGGTGCAGGAGCGGTAGCAAAAACAACCAGCGTCGGCGATCGTCCGGGTTTGCCGGGCGATCGTCTCCGCAACCGCGGGCTTTCCAAGGAGGCAGCCTGCAGCATTCACCAGCACAAGATGCGGTCCCGTTTCATTTTCCGGAGGAGTCATGAGTCATAAACTTCGTCGTGGCGCCATGAGCGTCGCCGTTGCTGGTTGCGCCGTGATCGCCCTGCAGCCGATGTCCGCATCGGCCGCGTGGGAACCGACCAAACCCGTCGAGTTCGTCGTCCCTGCCGGCACCGGTGGCGGCGCCGACCAGATGGCTCGCTTTCTTCAGGGCGTGATCGCCAAGCACAACCTGTCGAAGCAGCCGTTCATCGTCGTCAACAAGTCGGGCGGCGCGGGTGCCGAGGGCTTCCTCGAGGTCAAGAACGCCAAAGGCGATCCGCACAAGATCATCATCACGCTTTCGAACCTGTTCACGACCCCGCTCGCCACCGGCGTTCCCTTCAACTGGAAGGACCTGACGCCCGTCGCGATGCTCGCCCTCGACGAGTTCGTGCTGTGGGTCAACTCGGAATCGCCGTACAAGACGACGCAGGACTTCGTGAATGCAGTGAAAGGCGGCGAGAACGGCAAGTTCAAGATGGCCGGCACCGGTTCGAAGCAGGAGGACCAGATCATCACGGTTGCGCTCGACAAGGCGCTTGGCAAGAAATTCACGTACGTACCGTTCAAGGGCGGCGGCGACGTCGCCGTGCAACTCGTCGGCAAGCACGTCGACTCGACGGTGAACAACCCGATCGAGCAGGTCGCGCACTGGCGTTCGGGCTCCGTGCGGCCGCTGTGCGTTTTCGACAGCAAGCCGATGCCGTATCCGAACAAGGTGACATCGGACAAGTCATGGCAGGACGTCCCGACGTGCAAGTCGCAGGGGCTTGACGTCGAGTACACGATGCTGCGCGGGATTTTCATGCCGGCCGGCGTACCGCAGGAAGCGGTCGACTATTACGTCGACATCTTCAAGAAGGTGCGCGAACTGCCCGAGTGGAAGAAGTACAGCGAGGACGCCGCGTTCAACACGACGTTCATGACCGGCAAGCAATACACCGATTGGGTCACCGCTGCGGAGAACACGCACAAGGGCCTGATGCAGGAGGCCGGCTTCATCGCGGCGAAGTGAGTCGATGACCCCGGGGAACGCGCGTGGCGACATCGCCACGCGCTGGATGGAACTGGTGGTCGCGCTGCTGTTCGCGATCGTCGGTGCGGTCGTCATCGTGGACAGCCTGCGCGTGGGCATCACCTGGGCCGCCGACGGGCCGCGCGCGGGCTACTTCCCCTTCTACATCGGCTGCCTGCTCGCATTCACCGGCGCATACGTCGGCGCCGAGACGCTGCTGCGCTGGATGCGTCTCGAAGGCGACACGTTCGTCACGCGCGTACGGC